>JAAUTT010000072.1 GCA_012031335.1 Bacteroidales bacterium
AAAAATATTTTATTTTTCGGATTTATTTACGTTTATCTTAAAGAGAGTGTTTTCTGAGTTTATTACATTGCTGAGATGTAAGTTACTTCTTTTTGGTCCGAAAATTTCCCTGTTTCTCCTGTAACCTTTTGCAAACAAGTCCCGTTTATGTGACATATGTCATAAAGTATTAAGTTCCTATGATTGCACCAACAAAACTTCTTGAATTTAATCCGAAATCCCTGCTGACCGTATTTTTTATATCCTTGATTATCAATACGTATTCGCAGGAGATAAATCATCCCTCCGCCAACAGCCAGCAGTTCCTGGAAATTTTTGAGCAGGTACGAACCCAAAACCGGTATATTGAACAACTCGATTCTGCTTCATTCTATAATCTCCCCATAGGAATTCTGGGAGGAGATAATACGGATCCATCCTACGCTATTTCAATTGATCAGGTTGTGTTTTATCCCGACAGGGCAGAGTTCAGTGCCTCGATGGTTTTGACCAACCCCTTTAACGGAGAGCAACTCATATTTGCTGCCGACCGGGTTCCCTTTTCTTTTGCAGGTGGGATTGCCGGCACCTACCGTTTAGAACTGATCAGTGAGAAGCCTGTAACGCTGTGCAACGATATTGGTTTACAAATCCTTGCCGGCTCTTATGTGGAATGCGATTGCCGGGGTTTCCGTTCTTTGAGTTTAAAAGGAAGACTGGAACTATCGGAAAAAAAATTTGCAAGAGCCGACATAAACGGGAAACAAATACCCGGTAAGGTTAGCTCCTTTTTCGAAACTACCATTCAAAACTGGAACGATTTAACCTTCGACATATCCCTGGAGCCATTTCAGTTAAAGCAATATCCCGATTTTACCTTCGAATGCAGTCATCTGGCGGTTGATTTCAGCGATTATAAAAATCCTGCCAGCATCATTTTCCCAAGCTCGTACAAATCCGGTTATACCAATTCTTCCATACAATTATGGAGAGGAATATATATCGGAGAAGCCAACCTCATTTTAGGAGAGAAGTTCAGGAGGAAAAGCACTTCTGCACCGGTATCCTTTGGTGTAACCAATCTGCTTATCGACGAACTTGGCTTTTCAGGACATGTCGTAGCCCGGAATATCCTGCCGATAGAAGAAGGAGACCTGGGAGGCTGGAAATTTTCCATGAATGAACTGATGCTCGAATTCAGCAAAAACAACCTTGTTGGAGGCTCCCTGGCCGGGTTGGTGCATGTGCCGGTTTTTAATGATAATACGAATTTCTTTTATACAGCCAAAGTCGATATTGCCGGAAATTACGCCTTCACCGTATTGCCTCAGGATACAGTATCCTTTAATCTTTTCGGAAGCGCTACCCTCGATCTGTATAAAACCTCCTCTATCCGGATAATTTCGGAAGACGGGAAATTTACCCCTGTTGCTAATTTCAACGGAACCATATCCATCCATACCCCCACCACAGCCGGACAAGATCAGAAAACCTCCGATGGCTCAACGGTTAACCTGGCCAGGCTTGACTTTCAGAACTTCAGGGTATCGACCCGCGAGCCCTTGATCGATATTGAATATTTCGGATACCATGGCCGGGAACAGGGGAATCTGGCCAAATATCCCTTTACTATTAACGATATTATTTTCAGAAGTCTGCCGAATGGCGCAGACCTCAAGGTAGTGGCGTCGATAAATCTGGGCAATTCGTCCGAAGAAGGATTCCGGGGGATAGCCGGCATTACTTTCAGGGCCGACAGGGTAGGATATAAGTACAAGTACAAGGGAGTAGTCATTGACCAGATACAGATTAAAATCAGCAAACCAGGTGCTTATGCCATAGAAGGAGCCATTGCTTTTGCCCGGGGCGACGAAACCTATGGAAATGGATTCAGAGGTAAGCTCCTGGCTAACTTCAATGATAAAATCGATTTGCAGGCCCTGGCTGTATTTGGCAATGTAAACGGGATCCGGTATTTTTTTGTAGACGGCTTTTATGCCCAAAGTCCGGGGATACAGGCAGGTCCTATTGAGATAATGGGCTTTGGTGGTGGTTTATACCATCATATGCGACAACAGATTGGCGAATACGACCCCAACTCCTTTGGAGCCTCACTTTCGGGAATAGTTTATAAACCCGACGAAACCATATTGTTTGGTTTAAAAGCAACTACGCAGATAGGTATTATCAGAGATGTGCTGGTGAATGCCAGGGCAAGTTTTGAAATAGCCTTCACTCCAAGTTGCGGTATCAGCTATGTAGGATTCGAAGGATTGGCTAAATGTATCACACCTCCGGTAAAGATAGATGCCGAAAAATTCAAGAAGCTCACCAAATTAACGGCAGGCAAAGACGATGAAAATTCGCACGAGGAGAGCAACGACAATAAGGGCGCGATTTCGGCCCATATCATCATGACCCACGATTTTGTGAAAAAGGAATTCCATGCCGAAATGAATATGATGGTAAATGTAGCCGGAGTATTAACAGGCGTTGGACCCGGTAATACAGCAGGATGGGCAGTGATACATGCTTCGGAGAAAGACTGGTATATACATATTGGTTCACCCGTTGATCCTATCGGCTTGAGTTTACTCGATATGGTCAAACTACGGGCATATTTTATGGCAGGTCACCATCTCCCATCGACCCTGCCCATCAATCCACGGGTAATGCAAATCCTGAATATCGATGAAAACAAGATATCAGGATCGAGGAATGCCGCACTCATGGAAGAAGCTAAGGGGATTGCCTTTGGGGCCAGTTTTGAGTTAAATACCGGAGATCTCTCCTTTGCTATTTTCTATGCCAGTTTTCAGCTGGGAGCCGGGTTCGATATACTCATGACCAATAATGGAGAACAAGCATACTGTAAAGGACACAATCCACCCCTGGGCATCAATGGCTGGTATGCCAAAGGGCAGGCTTATGCCTATCTTGCAGGTAAAATAGGTCTGGAAGCCAAGGTTTTCGGTAAGAAGAAAAAATTTGAAATACTCTCGGTAGCAGCAGCAGCCTATTTACGCACCGAAGCACCAAACCCGGTATGGATGATCGGGTATGTTGGCGGAGAATACCGCTTGCTGGGAGGGATGATAAAAGGGAAATGCAAGTTTGAAGTGGAAGTAGGTGAAAAGTGCGAAATGATGGCCGGTCGTTCAGCAGTTGCCAATCTTCAGTTGATAAGCGATGTAACACCCGAAGACAAAACCACCGAGGTGGATATATTTACAACACCCCAGGTTGTTTTTAATGTTCCGGTAGGCGAAATTCAGAAAATTACTGAAGACAATGGCAGCCAGAAAAGCTTCAGGATTAAGCTTGAGAAACTGAATATAAAGCAGGGAGACCTATCGGTTCCTTTTGATAAAAAGTGGAACAGCAGCAACGACGTGGTTCAGCTAATACCCACAGCCATTTTAAATCCCAGAACCCAATATGCCCTGGAAGCAGAGATTTCATTTGAAGAATATGTCAATCAAACGTGGGAGCCATTCAAAGAAAACGGGCAGGTATTAACAGAAAAGAAATTGTTAACCTTTACCACAGGAGAACTTCCCGATAAAATCCCCTTCAGCGAAATCGTATGTTCCTATCCGGTAAACCGGCAATACCATTTTATGCCGGGAGAATATAACAAAGCCTATGTAATTTTCAGACGCGATCTACAGGCATTTTTTAATCCCACCGAAGAATACACGAGGAAGGTGCGATGGTTAAAAGGGGATTCGGAGCAGCTTACCGCGGTTGATTATAAAGCCCCGGAAAAAACAATGTGGACTGAGCTTCCGGGAAATATGTCCCTTCAATCACTGTATGCCATGGAAGTGGTGGCAATACCAACCCAGGAAAACGTTGCCAGCGACCGTAATGTAAGCACCTCCTATAATCAGCTCGAAATGGGTTCGGACAGCATTACCATGGAGCAGAAAGAGAAAAAAGCAGAAGGCACTATTACTGCTGCAGAAGAAAAGATAATGCTGAGGATGGATTTTATGACAAGCCGTTACAATAATCTGAGTGATCGGTTCAATGCAGATCAGGTAAATGTAAGAGCATTATACGACAGAGGATACATGGATTTTTTCCTCATTGCAGGCACCCCCGGTAATGAGCCCCTGGATATATTTGAAAATAAAGGATCAGAAACATTCGGGCCACTTATCACTTTCGAAGCCGATCTATCCCATACCCCCTGGTATACCAGCGATGTATATCCCCGAACATACCAACACTTCCCCTGGTATGATTATAAAAACCTTCTCTGGCGCGACACGATGCAATACGGCCTTAAAGCACAAAAGGCGATAAGCATATGGCAACCAGCAAAATATACCTCCCTGGGCGACCAGGAGATAATATCAGGCCAGTCCACGGAGACGGTAACTGCTGATATTTCGTATATGCTTCCTTATTACTGGAATGGAGACTATATGGATATACGCGATGGTTTATTCAATTCCCTGAAGCTTACTACCGAGATCACCGACCCTGATGTACTTTCGATCATGAATACAATCCGGCTGAGACCTGTTAAGCCAGGTACCTATCCTGTAAAAGTCAGATACACACTACCAGGCAAAAACATCATCACTTCGGCCAAAACATTTATGCTAACCAATAATATCAAAACCGATGCACAAGACTTGTAAAAAACTTTTTCCAGTCATACTAATCATGGTTTCGGTCATGGTGCACGCCCAGGATACCGTTCGATACGGCATAAAAGTCATTGCCAGGGCAAAGACCGACTCTGTATTATTAAGATGGGCACCCTTAAATTACGAAAGCTGGCAGCATGGCATGAAAACAGGCTATATGGTTGAACGTTACACCATGCTCAGGGATGGTAAGATGCCGGACAACAAGCAAAAGGTTATCCTTACACCTCAACCTGTTAAAATATATGACCGGCAACAGTGGGAAAAACTTTTTTGAAGAAGATAACTACGCAGGTATCGCTGCTCAGGCCATATTCGGGAAAGATTTTGAAGTAGAAGCCCAGGGATCGCCGGTTCTGAATATTTATAACAGAGCAACGGTTCAGCAAAACAGATATTCCTTTGCCCTCTTTGCAGCCGACCAGTCGCCTGATGTAGCCAAAGCCATGGGGTTATGGCTCACCGATAAAACCGTAAAAAGCGGCGAGCAGTATCTGTATCTGTTATATTTTGCAGAAAATGCAACAGGGATGACCGACACAGCCTTTGTCACCTCAGGAACCGATGAAGTTTTCCCTTTGCAAAAGCCACATTTTCAGGAGGCAGAAGGAAGCGACAGAACCATTGCCCTCTCTTGGAAAGGACCGGGAGGAAGGCAATCCTATACCTCATTTGAACTTCAGCGGTCGGACGACGGAGGAAGCAGTTTCAGGAAATTAAATACTTCACCCCTCATTAATACCTATCAAAACACTGATGAAAACGATATCAGCTTTTACATGGACACCATTCCTTCCACAGGCAAACGCTATATTTATAAGGTCAGAGGAACCAATGCCTTTGGAGAAAAAGGCCCCTTCTCGGATACTATAGCTGTAACAGCCCGGGAAATATTGAAGGAAAATCCACAAATTTTACGACACCATCCGGGGCCCGAAGGTATGGAAATAACATGGGCGCTCACGGACCGATCCGAATCGCTAATAAGCAGTTTTTGTGTTATGCGTTCCACCGAAAGCAACCGGAATTTTACCTGTATCTCTGGAAATTTAGATAAGAAAACAAGAACATATACCGACCCCAGGCCCCTAGGAACAGCCTATTATCTGGTAGAAGCCACCGGGTCAAACGGAGAAAAAGTAATTTCATTTCCGATACTGGCTCAGCCTATCGACTCAATACCACCGCAGGCACCTGTGAATCTGATAGCTCGGGCCGATACAACCGGAAAAGTTGTACTTATTTGGAATGCAAACCACGAAAAAGACATATACGGATACAGGATATACAGGGCCAATGCACCCAACGAAGAGTTTTCCCAGATAACCGTTTCGCCGGTGAGGGATACCCTTTTCACGGATCGGATTCAATTAAAAACACTTACCCGGCATGTATATTATAAGCTTATGGCCATTGATCAGCGGCAGAACCATTCGGAACTTTCGGAAGCCTTTGCTGTGAAGCGGCCCGATATCGTTCCCCCCTGCTGCTCCGGTTGTTTCAGATATAGCATCCACGTTAAAAGGAGTATACATTAAGTGGATCCCCAGTAATAGCGAAGATGTTACCGCCCATCAGGTATTAAGAAAGTTACAAGGAGAAACTATTTGGGACACTATTGGAGAGCTTGATAAAGAAGGAGACAATTTTTGCGATACACTTGGAATTCCGGGAGAACTCTATCAATACACTGTGCAGGCAAAAGATGAATCGGGACTTACGTCGCCCCACATCCAGATAATGAGCGGAAAACGTTTGGCAGGTGATATGAACTTGGCCCTGAGCGGAAAAGCCAGCCGGGACCAGTCCAGCATAACGCTCAGCTGGAACATGCATCCGGGAAAAGGCAGGTTTGTGCTTTACAGAGCAGAAAATGAAGGTCCTCTGGTTACCTATGAGGCCTTTGAAGCAAGCCGCCAAGGTTTTACGGATAAAAAGATAACGCCTGCAACAACTTACAGATATATGATAAAATATATCAACGAATCCACCCTTGCAATTAGTCCTGAGATAATTGTGAAATATTAATTACCGCAGTATGAAAAAGATATTTTCAATTGTATTTCTGATACAAATCACCATCAGTCTGTCGTTTGCTCAAACAGTATATCACAGCGATGATGACCCCATCAACTTCATTATTCAAACTTATGGAGAATACTATAATGAGAATTTCAGCATCACCTATAAAGATGGTTCCAAGATCAGCAATATAGCTATTCCCGGAGAAGTATCACCTGTAAAAGCCAGCAGTTATGCAGCCAGAATAACCAAGTATATGGGATTTATCGATTTGGTTAAGGAATCGTATCTGATTAAAAGTTTTCCGGCACAAAGCAGCTATACCGTTACAAATTATTCGGATAATAATCATCCTTCGAAAAATTTTTCGTTGACCCTACCTGTGCAGAGCAATACAGCATCAGAATATACTTCGGCCAATGGTTCCATAAGTACACAGGTAAATATTCTTCCCCTGTACAGGATAAGTGATATACCTAACCGATTCCGAAAAGTCGGTGACGATTTGTTAATCAATATGATTGAAAAATCCCCTTCGCACTGCACAAATCTGGTTTTTGATAAAGACAACTACAATATGACCAGTGCTGTGGAAATAAAACTCGCCACCGAACCCGAAACAGCCTTCCGTGGAATATACACCGGACCATTTTTCAATAAAAATACCCTGGAAGTTGCTTACGCAGACATTCTAAAGGCATTTGGATCAGCATCATTTCATGGCAAAGAATGCATTATACGGTTAAGATTTGGTATTGGAAACCATATTTTTTACAGTAATACAAGAAGTTTTTATTATCTGGATGTTGTACCGGTAAATATCCATGCTCCCGAAACACCAAAATGTGTTGGCGATTTGGTTGATGTAACCTTTACTTTGGGAGTAAATACCGGTAACAATGGAGCCGGAAACCTGGAATACCTCTATAATATTTATGAATATACCGAAGATCCCGGCAAAGCCTGTAATTGCTCCGGGTTTGATGACTTTATCATACCAGATCCGGAAAATCCGGCAAAACAGCTTTATTTAAAATATATCTACCAATCAGGGAACATAAGGGTTTTTGGAGACAGTGAATCGAAAACCTTAAAACTAGGCAAAGGAATATACCGCATTAAAACTTATCTATTGCACGAAGGTACCATGTATTTCCCAGCCGAAAAGTTTGTGAGAATTTTTGATCCCCCGCAGTTTAGCGCTCACCTGTTGTATGTGCAGAATTTTAAAATGCAGAACGACACTTTCCATATCCGGGTATGCGATGAAGAAGGAGAATTGAATGCTCAGTTTTTTAACGGTAGCAGTGCCTACACATTCTACAATGATAAAGAAGCTGTTTTAAAAACAATTGCGGGGAATGGAACCGTAAAGCTGCCAGTGGAAAAATATGCCATTACCATAAAGGACAATAATGGATGTTTGGCTAATATAACCGGAATAAAAGGGCCGATAAATTTTACCAAACCACCCACCTTACAGATCGACACGGCAGGTAAAACCCTTACGCATGTAAACTGCAACGGATTAAAAAATGGATCCGTTAAAATAAAGGTAACAGGCGGAACAGGCAGTTATAAAAACATTCTGTTTGATGATGAGACATACCTCACAAGCTATGATATTCCGAAAAGAGAATTACTTATAGGTCAACTCCCCGCAAAAGACAGGTATCAGAAAATATCCCTGGAAGACAGTACCGGTTGTCCCGTAGTTTTTAATAACCTCAACATCAAAATTATGCAGCCGGCTCCCTTGTTGATAAATAAAATAAACATAGATACACCACGCTGTTCCGGAAATCTTCCCGCCATAAATAGTATTGAGGTAAACGGAGGTACACCGGCATATACTTATAACACAGGAAACGGAACCTGGAAAAACATCAGTTTACCCACCACAGGCTTTGCCTCGCAGCAGATAGTAAATATCACAATCCGGGATGCCAATTTATGCGAATATAAACACTCAGCCATAACCCTGCCCTTTGTTCCATCTCCAATACATTTTTACGAATCCCAGGTAATTGCAGCAACATGCGGTCAGGCTGATAACGGAAGCTTCTCCTTAAAAATAAAAGGCGGAACCATTACAAATAACAATTATACCATTACAGTGGATAATCAGCCAGAAACTCCGGCGGATAAAATCATTAAATCACAGATAAAAGCAAAGACCTATGCCATAAGGGTATGGGATGGTAATAATTGCCCGAAAGATACTACCATCCTAGTTGGCTTAACGGCAACGCCATTCAGTATAAAAAAGCTGTCGGCTGTATCTGTCTCCTGCGAGGCTGTGCACAATGGCATTATCCATACAGAAGTTAACCCCGGAGAGCGGGCATATCCACCTTACACGTATCATTAACCGGGCCAAAAAGCATCATTAAAACCACCATGCTTGCAGCAGACACCCTTGCATCGTTTCCCAACGGGATTATGCTATAACTGTTTACGATTTGCAGGATGTTCTGCATCCGGTGCAGTCGAAATAACCATCGATCCCCAAACACTAAAAAAACCTGAACTTAGCAGTACCAATACAGCTTGTCCGGGAGTAGCGTCAGGTAAAATCGAAGGACTTATTTTCGATGGATATCCGATGAGTGGGAAATACACCATAAAACTATATGACGATAAATATCAGTTGATTGATTCACTTGAAAATGACCTGATAAATTTTGATACGAGAGATGCCGGGAAATATACTGTGAAAGTAAAAGATATCCATGGATGCGAGACCAGCGATACCATATCCGTATTTTCGGATGAGACACCGGTACATTTTCAATATACCGACAGCAGTTACCAATGGTGCGATGAAGTTGAAAACGGATATATACACATTCAGGCCAGTTCACGTGCAGGCCATAACATTATAAGTGTCATAAACACCTCCGGAACCCTTGACGAAGTTATATCGAACGATGCCTCAGCTCACCTGAGTAATCTGAAGGCCGGTATCTATTCCTTCCGGGCAGTTGACAATGTGGGATGTAAAAACGATACTACCATAAAAATAATCAACATCCACAATGACCCTAAAATAAAGATAGACATCCTGGATTCCCTTGCCTGCGAAACCGCTCATACGGAATTATAAAAGTATCGGCAACCCAAAAGCAACCGACTGGTAATTTCAGCTTTATTCTTGGATCCCAACACAAAGGAGATTCTTTGGCAGTACATTTTCGCGAATTAGCGGTGCGGTCAGGAGCAAACAAGTACCACCTGAATGTTACGGATAAGAATGGCTGCGGTACCGATACCAGTTTTCAGTTTTTACCCATTGCGAATCCGGTTAAAATTGTAAAGCACACCCTTATCCCGGCCAGCTGCATACGAGCAGCCAATGCCGGCATAAGTCTGGAAGCAGGAGGCAGCCTTCCCGATCCGGGATACTATTATGTATTAAACGGTTCACATATACAAAAAGGCGGTATACAGGCATATACCAATCAAAGTGTTGGCGGCATCAATAAAATTATTCTGTACGACAGGTTTGGCTGTGCCGACAGTCTCCCCTTGTTTAGTTTTCCCGTGCGAAATGATAGTCTCAATATAGAGCTGGTAAGTCTTATCCATCCGGCATGTCCGGGAGAGCCAACAGGATCCATAACTGTCAGAGCCCTTAATGGAAAAGCTTTTGCCGATGGTTTTGATTATGATATATACAGAAATGGAAGTGAGCAAATATACCGCTCGGAGCGAGCCATACATGTACCAGCCTTATTAAATTTACCAGCAGGAGCATACACCGTTGAAGTAACCGACAGCGACCACTTGCCGGGCCCGGACTGTTGTCCAAACCCTTACCGATCCCGATACGATAACCCTGTTTGTTGATCCCGGGTATGTGGCAGCCAAGGGAACATCAACAGGATGGATCAATGCAAGAGCAGGCGGAGGAAACGGGAAATATCTGATAGAGTGGTATTCAGGCGGAATTATTGCGGAAGCCGGCAAAATTTCAGCAGATACCACAACCCTATTCTCGGGCATAAAAGCTATTCCGGCCGGAGAATACCTTATCCGGGTTAAGGATACCGCCTCCTGTCGTTTTTGGGCAACAGAGTGGCTGGAGAAGAAAGTTACGGTACCCGAACCTGCAAAATCCCTTGAGCTGCGACTTAAGAACAAACGTCAGGTTAGTTGTTACGGTAAGAGCGATGGCTCATTTGTGTTCGAAGGATCGGG
>JAAUTT010000073.1 GCA_012031335.1 Bacteroidales bacterium
GGAACTGGTTTCCAGAAACATTTCTTTTCCTTTCAGTATAATCGAAAACAGGGCACCTACAGCATTTTCTCCTCTCAGAGCTTTGGGGGTTGGCTGTTCATCCATGATATAAACACCATCGTTAATCCATTTGCACGAGGTGTAACTTATAATATCCTTTACATTCCAACCTACAGGATTAAATTCATATTTGCTAAGGAAGGCCTTATTTACAGCAGCAATATCCATGTTTGTGTCGTAAATGAGGGCAGGATCTGTAAGCGCATTGAAAATAGCATCGCATGCGAGCATAGAAGTTGTATTCCTTTTATTTTTGACTTGCTTTTTCAATGTTCAATCCTATATGAAATTGCCAGGTTTGGGTTCCACAATTTACATTTTAAAATTATAACCTGCAATTGAGATAGATGAATAAAAAGATACTTGAAGATTTATAAAACTATAATTCATATCGTAACCTGCAGTTTTAGTTTGTATCTGAACGTGATTCAACATTGTGAGATTAAAATTAACCATGATTCTTATTATTTCAGTTACCTTTGTACACTTTGATAAAGACCGATGAGTATTGAGTTTGCAGTTTGAGTAGCGGCAGCAGTGGTAATTGTTATTATCTTGGAAATGGTTTTCAGGGAATTTTAATCGATGCTGGGATTAGTGCCGGTTCTATCCGAAAATATCTCAAAATTAAGGGTATTTCCATTCAAACCATAATGGGTGTTTTGGTTACTCATAACCATATAGATCATATAAGAGGCATTGAAGTTCTTGCCAGACGGAATTTTATTCCTGTTTTTACTTCCGAAATGGTTTGGAATAGTATTTTGAATTCCTCACAATCAAATAATATTTCGGTTGACTGTATTCGTAAAATTCCGTTACAGCAAAAATTCCATCTGGCTGGTTTTGAAATTGAAGCATTTCCGGTTTGTCACGATGCTCCCGAAACTCTTGGATATCATATTACTATTGAGACACAAAAATTAACTATCGTTACCGACCTGGGTCATATTTGCGAAACATCGGCGCCATATATTAAAGCTGCTAATTTTTTGGTAATTGAATCGAATTACGACGAACAGATGCTTATGAACGGGAGTTATCCTTATTATTTAAAGAACCCGGATACGGTCAGATAACGGACATCTTGGGAATAACCAGACTGCAGATTTTCTTGCTGAGCATCTGCATGAAAATGTAAGTCATATTTGTCTAGCTCATCTCAGCAAAAATAATAATACCCCTGAAAAAGCACTTGGTACTTTAATTGAAACTTTTGCGCGAAAGGGCATTCAGGTTAACGGTCGACCAATGATAACAGTGCTTAACAGAAACCTGCCTTCTGATATAATTTCATTATAAACCAGCTGAAATTTTCCGGCCTTCTTTAATTTACCAGGGAAGCTTTTCTTAAGTTTGTTTATTAGCCAGTTTTTTTTTCGAGTTCATTGCCTTTACAACCTTTATCTTATTATCCTCTATAAAACTTTTATATTCTTCCGAATCCATCCCGTACAATGCTATTTTCCCTTCGCTATTGCTATGAACTCCCCAGCCATACCACTTTGTAAGAGGAGATGCCCTAAAACAAGGTTGTCCTTTTAGAAAAGAATTTTTGCTTTTTCTTCTTCGATTTGGTGCCCTGGAATGCCGGTTTTTATAGCGTAGCAACTAAACAGTACCTCGTCGGAAGTAAAGCTGTAAGGATTTTGGCTTACCATCCGAACTGAAGGCTTGCTAACGTTTTTCCATCATCTTTCCTGGGCGGTATTTCGGCAATTTTAACCGGACAATCTTCGGCAACTCCTATAAAGGTATTGATATAATTAGTTGTATGAACTTTCATGGTTTGTGTTTTTATCCAAAACGCCTGAACCGGTTCTTTGTTTAGAATATTTGCCGGATTAACCGCATAACCTGCTGCGTTGTTTCCTCCAGAAGCTCACCTGCTTTTAATATCGATTCTTCTACTGTCAACGGTTTGTTGGTTATACTAAAATATGAAGTAATTCCATTTTCAAGCAGTATTTCGGCTCCCTTTCCAATGTTGCCGGCAAAGGCAATTACGGGTTTATCGTGTTTTTTTGCTATTTGGGCCACGCCAAATGGTGTTTTTCCAAATTGTGTCTGAAAATCGATTTTCCCTTCGGCTGTAAAAACAAAATCAGCCTCTTCAATAAATTTTTCGAGACGGGTTAAATTTTTAACTATCTCAAATCCTGGTTGAAGCATTGCCTCCGAAAATGCCAGAAGTCCGGCCCCTAAACCACCAGCAGCTCCGGCACCTGGAATGTCTTTAACATTCTTCCCTAATTGTTCCTTAATAATCTGGGCAAAGTAAAGGAGGTTGTCGTCCAGTTCTTTCACCATAGGAGGAGTGGCTCCTTTTTGAGGTCCGAATACGGCCGAAGCTCCGTTATTACCGCAAAGCGGATTATTGACGTCGCATGCAACCTGAATATTCGCTTTTGCAAGCAAAGGATGCGCATTGTCTGTTTCTATCCAAATGATATTCTTAAGGTTTCCACCTCCCTGATTTACCGGTTTTTTATGCTTGTCGAGGAATCTGTAACCCAGAGCAGTCGCCATTCCCATGCCCCCATCATTGGTGGCACTCCCGCCAATACCCAGGATAATGTTTGTAAAACCCAAATCGAGCGCATGTTTTAATAGTATCCCTGTTCCCAGCGATGAGGTATTTAAGGGATTACGTTCCAAAGGCTTTATCATCCCAAGGCCCGATGCTGCTGCCATTCGATAAAAGGCAGTGCTTTTATCGCCCGAAATCCCAATGCAAGTTGAAAGCGGACGTAATAAGGCATCTACACTTTCAACCTCAAGGATACTGCCTCCTGTTGCTTCTACAAGGGCTTCGACAGTGCCTTCTCCGCCATCGGCTACCGGAATACAGTTAATTCCGGCCTCCGGAACAACCTGGCGTATGCCTGCAGCAATATGACCGGCAACCTGTTTTGCAGTCAGGCATTCTTTAAATGAATCGGGTGCAACAACAATTTTCACAATTCTTTTTTTAGGTTGAAAAGTTAACAAATGTTTTGTAAAAGAAAAAGGCTGTCGATATGGACAGCCTTTTCTTTAAAGAATACAATAAGTTTATGTTTTTTAAATGTGTATTACCTCACCGTACGCCGCAGCTGAAGCTTCCATGATGGCTTCGGATATAGTTGGGTGCGGGTGTACCGATTTAATGATTTCATGACCTGTAGTTTCTAGATTACGCGCAACAACCAGTTCGGCAATCATTTCGGTTACGTTGTATCCTATCATGTGTGCTCCCAGGAGCTCTCCATATTTAGCATCGTAAATAACTTTTACAAATCCGTCCTTAGCGCCGGCTGCACTTGCCTTGCCCGAAGCTGTCAAAGGGAATTTGCCGACTTTAATTTCGTAACCGGCCTCGCGGGCAGCTTTTTCGGTTAATCCTACCGAAGCTACTTCGGGGGTAGTGTAAGTACATCCGGGGATGTTTTTGTAGTTAACCGGGTGTGTGTTTAATCCGGCAATTTTTTCAACACAGGTAATGCCTTCGGCTGAGGCAACATGAGCCAGAGCCGGTCCGGACACTATGTCGCCAATGGCGTATATGCCGGCAATATTGGTGCGGTAAAATTCATCTACTTTTACACGGCCTTTGTCCAACTCTATTTTCAACTCTTCAAGTCCCAAATTTTCAACATTTGGTGCAATACCCACTGCCGAAAGTACCACTTCAGCTTCATGGGTTTCCTCTCCTTTTGCTGTTTTAATCTTTACCTTGCATAAAGTACCTGATGTGTCAACACTTTCGACAGATGAAGATGTGAGAACCGTCATTCCTGCTTTTTTAAATGACCGTTCGAGCGCTTTGGATACTTCTTCGTCTTCCAGAGGAACAATATTGGGTAAAAACTCTACAAGAGTTACTTTGGTTCCGATTGAATTATAGAAATAGGCAAATTCGCTGCCAATGGCTCCCGAACCCACCACCACCATAGAAGCGGGTTGCTTGGGAAGGTTCATTGCCTGGCGGTATCCAATTATTTTCTCACCATCCTGCTTAAGGTTAGGAAGTTCCCTGGATCGGGCTCCTGTAGCCAGAATAATATGTTTAGCTGATATTTGACTTTTACCGCCTTTTGAATCGGTAACTTCCACGGTGTTATTCGAAATCAGTTTACCGGTGCCGGATACCGTATCAATTTTATTTTTCTTCATTAAAAATTGTACACCTTTACTCATGCCATCGGCAACTGAGCGACTTCTTTGTATTATTTTCGGGAAATCGGCTTTAGCCTGCCCTTCAATGGTAACACCATAATCAGCCGCATGAAGCATATATTCGTAAACCTGAGCGCTTTTTAGCAGAGATTTTGTGGGTATACAACCCCAGTTTAAGCAGATGCCGCCAATACTTTCGCGCTCAACAACACCCACCTTAAATCCAAGTTGCGAGGCTCTGATTGCTGCAACATAACCGCCCGGGCCACTCCCGATAACTAAAACATCGTAATTCATAACTTCTCTATTAATTAATTATCTTAATTCAGTTAAATACAATTAAAAATTCATCCAAAGTCCTGCCAATCCTGCCAAAAAAGCTATTACCATATTAATCATTTTCATAACAAAAAACGATTTTTTCGATTCGGCCAATAAGGGCAAAGCTCCATGTCCGTCCTGTACAATTGAGTTTGCCAGTAAAATGCTGAAGGGCAGAGTACCGTTGAAGTAAAATATTACAAAAACAAGATTTGGACCCGATTCGGGAATAATACCAACCAAAACAGCAATTACCAATATTATATAAACATTAGTTTTCATCCATTGTTCCAAATCGATATGATCAATCAACAGATGAATAACAAGTAATGCACCGAAAGTCCAGAGGAATATTTTCAGAAAATGTTTTTTTATAATATGTCCCCAGATATGTTCTTCCAGAAAGTGGTCCTTCACCACCAGAATTAATCCCAAACCGATAATGCTTACAAGAAAAAATATAAATTCTTCCCAATGCCATCCTGCTTCTTCATGACCATGTGCGTCTGGTGTATGGTCTAAATGAAAACCTCCATGTTCGAACTGGCCAGTAACAATACCGAAAATAAAAAGCAGTGCCCCCATTAAAAGTATTGCCCTCGGAAAGGAAATTGATTTCAGTTGGTCAAAAAGTGCTTTTCCAGGAGAAGGACTGTTCTTCGTGCTCAATAGTGTGTATTACAAGGTGTGGTTTTTCGTACTTTTTCTGAAGTGTGCCTTTATAAAAAAGAGTTATAAGAATACCTGCCACCAAAGCAATTACAAGTACAATTGCATTTAAGAGTAATGCTTTTTCAGGGAAAAGAGAAAACATAACAAACGATTCGTCGCCCGAACTGGCTATCATATTGGCTACCAGTGCGCCAAAACCAATCACCTGATGTGTATAAAGTGATACAACAGCAAAACTTCCAACGCATCCGGGTATCAAACCCAGAAAAGCTGCAACCAACACCTGTTTGTACCGGGATTTTTTAAGATTTTCGCCCCACCTTCCTCTGGAAATAACATTGATATATTCAATTATTAACATCATTACCAGTACCAGGCTGGTAATCATAATGGTTTGGCGGAGAATTTCTATAAACATTAACTTTAGACTAAGTTTAAATAACAAAAATAAGAAAAAAAAGTTTGAGTCTTTATGAACTCAAAGTGCGAAGGTGTTATGTAATGAATTTATAAACACAAATATTTGCCTTATTTTTGCTTTTTTTAGTTGTTTAAACTATTCATGTCAAATAAAATCTGACATCCAAGGGAATGATTAAGGATGCCTGCCTGGCAACAGACCGGTTCCAGCTGACCTTGAAAAATATATATAAACAGATGAAGTATTGGATTTCAATATTCTTAATTTTTGTTTTCATTAAAGGTTTTAGCCAGCAAAACAACTCATCACGACCCCGGGTGGGTTTGGTGTTAAGTGGTGGTGGAGCAAAGGGACTGGCTCACATTGGTGTACTAAAAGTGTTGGAACAGGAGGGTATAAAGGTCGATTTTATTGGTGGAACCAGTATGGGCAGTATTATAGGTGGGTTATATGCCATTGGTTATACTCCTGCTGAACTTGAATCGCTTGTTGTGAAAATGAACTGGGATAGTTTGCTTACCGACAGAATTGACCGACAAAACCTGTCGTTCGAAGAAAAGGAAGACAATGCCAGGTATTTTGTGTCGTTTCCTATTAAGGAGAAGAAAATAGGATTGCCTTCAGGAGCAATTGCCGGCCAGAATATATATAATTTGCTGAATCAGCTTGCCAGTCCTGTATACCGAGAAACCAATTTCCTGAAGTTTCCCATACCCTTTATTTGTGTAGCCACCGACATAGAAAAAGCCAAACCGGTTGTTTTCAGTAACGGATACCTGCCCGAAGTGATGAGGGCAAGTATGGCAATACCTTCTTTATTTACTCCCGAAATCATAGATGGTGACCTTTATGTTGATGGCGGAGTACTCAATAATTTTCCGGTACTCGAAGTGAAAAAGATGGGAGTCGACATCATTATTGGAGTTGATGTCGGGTTTCGTCCTCTTTCCAGGAAATCGTTAAACACCATTTCTGCTATAATTACTCAAAGTATGTACACCTTTACCAAAGCTGAAATGGACAAAAACAGGGATGCCTGCGAATTACTTATTAGTCCGGCTTTGGATGGATACCATGTGTTGAGTTTTAACGATGCCGATTCCATTATTGCTCATGGAGAGCGGGCAGCCATGGATATGTTGCCCCAGATAAAAGCGCTTGCCGATTCGCTGAATAATTTTATTCCCGGGGAGGAACCACGAAAGTTTCCCGAAAGATTCACATCTGTTATAGTTAAGGAGATTGAAATATCAGGATTGAATTATGTTCCAAAAGATTTTATTTTGCGGAAGCTTCAGATACCAATTTCTTCCGAAATTTCTCTGAAAGATCTTGAAAGTAGTATTGCGCTTGTTTACGGAACGCAATTTTTTAACAAAATTACTTATCGGCTTGAACCTCTTGATAATGGAACCAAAATTATTCTGGAAGTATCCGAACGCACAACCAATTATTTCCGTGTAGGAATTCATTATGATTCGAATTTCAAAACAGCATTGTTGTTGAATAATACATTCCGTAATATACCTGTACCGGGTTCAAAATTAACCCTCGATCTGGCTCTGGGAGAGAACATTGCCTTTAACGGATTATTATATTTTAACTCCGGTTGGAATCCAGATAAAATTCAGACAAAAAAGAAACAGATTTTTCCTGATTTTGGAATCAGGGCTAATTCGCACAAGATGGAAGTGTTTGAATATGAAGACGAATCCCGGGCAGCCAGTTACGATTTTTTCGACTTTACCCTTGATTTGTTCTGGCAATGGAATATTTCGAATTACACAGCTTTAGGCGGTGGTATAACAGGCGATTATTCCAGTATTTCAAATAAAGTCGGAAAAGCTACTTTGGTCGCTTCCGATTATTTCCATACTAATTTCCATTTTTTCTATAAAATTGATAATTATAACGAAGATTTTTTCCCAAACCGGGGAGTACAGCTAACTTCAAGCTTTAAATATGTTAAGGGGCTTTCCAGTAATTTGCAGGATACAAAGGGCTTTTTCCAGGGAAGTGTTCGCTATGCACATGCCGTTTCGTTATATAAACGATTGACTTTGACAAATTCTCTTTTTGCTGGTTTTTCAAGTATCGATATTGTTCCTGCGCATTATGGTTTTTATATGGGAGGAATGGGAGGAACATATTTAAGAGGACTGGTGCCGTTTGTAGGTCTCAAATACATGCAGATCAGCGGTTCAAATGCTTGGTCAGCCGGAACGGACCTGAGGTATGAAATATGGGGTAACAATTTCGTGTCGCTAAAAGCCAATATTTGTAACGCAACATTTGCTATAAAGGACCTGTTTGTGCCCGAAGATATTACCTATGGTGGCGGAATTTCCTACGGATACCGAAGCGTAATTGGGCCAATGGAGATAACATTTATGACCTCAAATCATATAAAAGGATTAAGCGGTTTCATCAACATTGGATATTGGTTTTAATTTTTTTACGTAGTAGCTGATTTATTCCGTTTACACTTGCTATATTATTAATATTGAATATTTAAAGGTCAAAAAAAATGTTGTGAATTGTGTTACGATTGCGAAAATTTGCATTTAGACCCATATGGCCAAGCAATATCATTTAATGCCTGGATTTTGTTATTTAATTTGATTTATTCCAAAAGGAGTGTACCAAATTTTTTCATCTACTGTTTTTTGATAGATTTCTGCGTTGCCACTGACTCTGTCCAAAGTTTTATGGTATGTATGGTATTGGATAGCAATATGTTTTAAAGATTGATTTTTAATTCCTATCAAACCGAATCTGTAATCAATATCTGTATCTTCACCCCAGGCGGGTGCCAAATATCTCTCGTCAAAGCCATTGATTGAAATTAAGATCTGACTTAATGTACCGAAAAGTTGGAGCCCAGAATACCCCTTCTTTTTTTGTTCAGGAATCTTCGAAGGAACCTGGATTTTATGAATATAGCATTTTCAACATGCGAACCGGAGCCTGATAATTTATGCCACAGCAGATTTATGAAAATTGAATATCCCTCCAGATATCCTTTTTCAATTTTCGCAGGATTAAGTATTTTGGATATTTTAGCCGATAAATTAACTCTTCGCCCAACAAGCACGGTTTTAGCGTTTTTGTTAAGATAATGCTCTTCCAAAAACTTTTTGTGTAAAAAGCAGTCACCATCAACAAAAACAAGATAGTCGGTGTTTGATGCCAGAATAGCCTTATTAAGAATTACAGTCTTCCTCCAGCCTTTATCTTCGTGCCAGATATGTTGAGTTTTGAATGAACTTTCGGAAAGCAACTGAAGTACCTCTTTCACAACTTCCTGTCTGGACCCGTCGTCCGCAATAATTACTTCGAAGTCTCTGAAGGTTTGTCGTTTCAATGAAGCAAATAAAAGCTTCAAATAATCAATTCTATTGTAAAAAGAAATAATTAGAGAGATTTTTTGGTCCAATGGCTTAAATTTTTATTTTTCAACACTTTCAGTTCCAAACAACCCAGATCCTTTTAAATTCAAACACCACAGATCAATTGCGTTAGGTTCTCTTTGAAGTTTCTAAGTTAAAAAATTTCTCTAACATTGAAAATAATGGTTTAAATTTTAGGGAGAAATTAACCACACCCCAAATTAATGGAGCCTTGGATACCTGCTCTTTGGTTTTCGTGTTGGGGAGTTTAAAAACTATCTCAAAATTAAATAATTGACTATTTAATTTGTTGAAATTTTTCTTCTCCTTCATTCAGGAATTTCAGAAATTCATCAGCATTCAGTGTAAGTCCCAATGGCGCTCCTAACGATTGATCATTGTGGTCCATAATTACATAAAATGGCTGAGAATTGGAGTTAAAGCGCGATATTTGAAAATGCGCATTTTTCTTTCCGAGCGTATTTATCATTTTACCCTCCTTTGTGGTAAATTGCTCATTTTCGGGCAACTTTGTGCGGTCGTCAATATACAGCGAAACAATCACAAAATTATTTTTCATGGCTTCGAGAATTCGCTTGTCGGGCCAAACTTTATTTTCCATTAATTTACAATTGGTGCAGGAATGCCCGTTGAAATCGATTAAAAGGGGCTTGTTTTGTTTTTTTGCACAGGCCAAAGCTTCCGCATAATCAAAGTAGCCTTCAATTCCATATGGAATTTCAAAATATCCGAATATTTTGGAGTACCGCAAACAGCCGATGAATTTGTTGTTGAAGCAGGTGCCTGGTTTCCTAAACTCAGGTCGAACGATTGTGTGGTTTTAGGAGGTAACCAACCCGATATAGTTGTTAAAGGCGCACCGAAAAGTCCTGGCACAAGATAAAAAACAAATGAAAATACGATGATGATAAAGAATAAACGCAATACACCGATGAAGGGAAGATCGCTGTCGTGAGCAAATTTTATTTTCCCCATTAAATAAAGTCCAAGAAGGGTAAATAATACGATCCATATTCCAATGTACACCTCGCGGGTAAATATATTCAGGTGGTACGACTGGTCAATATTCGACAGGAATTTCATTCCCCAGGCCAGTAATATAAAGCCAAAAATATCTTCACCGAATTAAGCCATCCACCTGATTTAGGAAGACTTTTCATCATTCCCGGGAAAATTGCAAATAGGGTAAATGGCAGGGCAAATGCAAGCGAATAAGCAAACATTCCCACCGTAGGGCGAATTACAGCTCCCTGTGTGGCTTCAATCAGCAGAGAACTTACAATAGGGCCGGTACAGGAAAACGAAACCAAAACCAATGTGAGCGCCATAAAAAATGGAGCCAGAAAACCGCCCTTATCTGCCTGTTGATCCATTTTATTGGTAATACTGCTTGGTAATACCATTCAAAAAGACCAAAAAAGGAAATTGCAAAACAAGAAAAAGAAGCAAAAAATATGGTATTAGGAATCCAGTGTGTGCTTAAAGCGTTAAATACATTACTGTTTGCTCCGGTAAGTGAAACAATAATTCCTAGCGAAGTATAAATAGCCACTATGGAGATCCCGAAAAAAGTGCATTAAATATGGCTCTTCCCCTGTTTTCCTGTCCCCGCATAAAGAAAGAAACGGTCATAGGAATCATTGGGTAAACGCAGGGAGTAAGCAGGCCTCCAAAACCTGCCAGAAGGCTTGTGAAAAATAATGCCCAAAGCGATCCTTCGGAATTACTGTCTTTCGTTATTGGAGTATTCCCAGCCTCTGAAACATCTTGCTTATTATTTAGCGTATCAGTTTGTAGGATGGCAAT
>JAAUTT010000074.1 GCA_012031335.1 Bacteroidales bacterium
TTTCCCGGATTTTACGGAAAAAAATGGGTAACCCTGCCCGATTCGGCAACTCGCCTTTTGGCCATTGATTATAAAAGAAACTCCATTGAACTTTATAGGAATAATAATTATTATCGTACAAAAGGTCTTTTCAAATCGCTCGAACCTGTCAGGTTCAAACTTCTGACTACCCTCGACGATGCTAAAACTTCGGTTATCCAATATTTGCCTGCTGTTGGATGGAATACTTCCAATAAATTTATGGCAGGAATACTGTTGCATAATGGAATTTTACTTAAAAAACCACTGGAATACCAGTTAATGCCCATGTATGGGTTTTACGGTAATAAATTGGCCGGAATGGGTAAAATAAGCTGGAACTTTTTCCCGGAGTTTTCCAATATCAGAATTCTATCGCTCAGTATTTCAGGAACTCAGTTTGCCTATGATAAAGAAACCGATTTCTCGAAAGTAAAGCTCGAAGCCCGGGCCATTTTCCATAACCGCGATTTTCGTTTCTATCCCCGACATATTCTACAGGCAAGTGCTACACGAGCTTCAGACCTTGAGTATTTGCCGTATTTATCAAAAGAATTCAGGAATTATTACAATCTGGGATATACATATCAAAATCCTTTGAAAGAGAAATTAACCCTTGTACAATATAATTTCAAAGCCAATGAGGATTTTGGCCGCACATCTCTCGAAGTAATCTATAATCTTAAACCTTCATTCTTTAAGTCGCCGGTACGATTTAGGATGTTTGCAGGATATATGCTTTATGCCAATCGGCTGATATATGCTTTCAATCTCGATGGGCGCAACGGCTGGAACGATTTTGAATATGAAGGACTTTTCCCAGGAAGGTTTTCCAACAGTGGAATGTTAACGGCTCAGTTTATGCCTGTGGAGGGAGGTTTTTCAGTTCCTTACGGAAGTTATGCCAGTAATTACCTGATTTCGGGTGGGATTGAATTCCGACTTCTTTCCAAAAGTATTTTTAAGTTTGTTAAGGTATACGGTAATATAGCGCAGGTGAGTTCGAACTATACCGACGGATTTTATTATGAAGCCGGGTTAAAAGCCGGGCAACCAGATTTACTAGAAGTTTACTTCCCCTTAATATATGATAAAGGTAAATTGATGTTCGATTATTCGGAGTTAATTCGTTTTAACCTGAATCTTAAAGTACTTTCTCCTTTTAATTTGATGGAACGTATTCCCCGTATTTGATTTTTAGCAGAATGTCATTTGTAATTTCTGATGGTTGAGTTGTGAGATTGTGATGCCGCTTTCCGAGGCTTTATAATATTTAAAAACAAACCACACCCAACAGCAGAAAGGGTTTAAAATATTTGTTTTAGAAATTTAATACAACCCGACTTTCTTTTGTGCTGTAAAGAAATTTGTTTAAATTTATTAATCAAGGGGTACAATAAAAACAAATATGAAAGAAGATCGGAAGCCAGGGGAAAATCCAAATGATTTTTTTGTAGTAGGAATTGGCGCTTCAGCGGGTGGATTAGATGCCATTCAGGAATTATTCGACAATTTGCCAAACGATACCGGATTGGCATTTGTGATTGTACAGCACTTATCCCAGAATTTTAAAAGTCTATGGATGAGTTACTGGCTAAACATACAAAAATGCCCATTCATCTGGCAACGCACGATATAGTTTTAAACCAAACCATATCTACCTCAATCCCAGCAACAGTAATATTATATGCAAAGAGGGCAAAATCTCTTGTCAGGAAAAAGATAAAACGCATCCCCTTAATTTACCAATTGATATATTTTTCCATTCATTGGGCAACGACCTTGAACACAGGGCTATTGGTGTAATTTTGTCAGGTACAGGTACTGATGGATCACGGGGGATTGCAACTATTAAAGAAGCAGGTGGAACAATTATAGTTCAGGACCCGGGAAGTGCACAATTGATGGCATGCCTATTACGGCAATTAATTCCAACCTGGCCGATTATATATTATCACCCGGCAAAATAGGGGAGGAGTTAGTAAGGATTGCCGACAGGCCTAAGTTTTCCTTGCAGGAAGATGAATCGGAAGACTCAAAAAACGAGAACCATTTTAACCAGATACTTGACCTGATTTATAAAGCATCGGGAATAGATTTCAAGCAATATAAACCAGCCACCTTAATCCGGAGGATCGAGAAAAGAATAACTATCCGTCAACTTTTAAACCTGAAGGACTACCTCATATTCCTAAAATCAAATCCAAAGGAGCAGGAGCTTTTGTTTAACGATTTTCTGATTGGTGTCACAGCCTTTTTTCGCGATCCCCTTGCTTTCAATGAAATAAAAGAAACAGTTTTCCCCGAGATTTTCACTCCCGACCGGCAAAAGGAAAGTGTTCGCTTTTGGGTGGTTGCATGCTCAACAGGAGAAGAAGCTTATTCTTTGGCCATAATGATTGACGAGTACCTCAAGGAAAGGTCGTTGAGTTTCGATTTTAAAATATTTGCAACCGATGCCGATGCTAAATCAATTCAACATGCTGGCCTTGGAAGATATCCTGTAAACCTGGTATCTGACATTTCCAGCGAAAGGCTCGAAAAATATTTTATAAAAACAGGAACTCATCTCGAAATTGTTAAAACGATCCGTGAGCGCATAGTGTTTTCTAACCACAATATTCTGCGCGATCCTCCTTTTATCCGGATGGATTTTATCTCCTGCCGTAACATGCTTATTTATATGAAATCGAAAGTACAGCGTAAGATTATGCTGTCACTTCAATTCGGTTTAAAACTGAATGGCTTTTTATTTTTAGGCAACAGCGAAAACCTTGGGGATGTTCAAAGCCAGTTTAAAATTATCGATGCTAAATGGCGTATTTATCAGAATATTTCCACCATCAGGATATTGCCTACACAGTTGCAATCCGATGGTAAGATCAGTTCCTATAATCTTTCACATCCATTTTTATAAAGAATCTATTTATGGCACACCGCAAAGAGCTCTGCCAGAGACATTATTTAATAAACACATTGCCGAAGAATTGTCGCCTACCTGCATATATATTGACAGGAGCTTCAATATTCTGTTTATCAATGGTAATGTAAACGATTATCTGAAGATTGGCCGCGGACAATTGCAACAGGACCTGCTTAAAATGATGGTGAACGAAAAAATGAATGCAATGGTCCGCAATGGGGTCAGAAGACTCAAAGAAGAAAGAAAAACCATTGTTTTCAAAGGCGTGACATTTGAAAATAATAATCAAACGATATATGTTGATATCCAATTTTCGTCTGTAAAAAATTGAATCGTTTCCCGAAGATCTTATTTTGCTTGTATTTAACCGAATAACTGAGCCTAAACAGGATGCGGTTATTTACAACCAGTTTAAACTCGACGAATTTTCGAAACACCGTTTGGAAGATATGGAGAACGAACTCCGCGTTGCCAAACAGGAAACCCAGAATGTAATTGAAGAGCTTGAAACAAGTAACGAGGAGTTACAGGCGTCCAACGAAGAATTGCAGGCATCGAATGAAGAACTGCAAAGCACTAATGAGGAATTACAATCGGTGAATGAGGAATTGTATACTGTTAATTCCGAGCTTCAGGCAAAAAACAAAGAATTGAACGATCTCACCAACGACTTTATAAATTTATTCAACAGCACGAGCATTGCTATGCTGTTTCTTGATAAGAATCTCAGAATCCGCAAATTTACTCCTGAATTAAAAAAGATTTTTAAACTTGAAGAGAACGATATCAACAGGTCTATTGAAAATTTTGCTTCCAACTTCATTAATATCACAGGCAAGGATCTTGCAAAGGAAGTAAGTAAAGTGATAGAAAGTCAAAAGGTAGGATATAAAGAAATTGTTGATGATGACGGAAATATCTATCTCAACAAAATAATTCCATTTGTAGTTAACGATAGTAAAGTTGAAGGCGCATTGGTTACATTTATTGATATTACTGAAATAACCCATGCCAAAAAGAAATAGAAACCAGCGAAGGGAAAATGCGGCTTCTGTTTCAAACCATGGTAGAAGGTTTTGCACTTCACGAAATCGTTTGTAATGATAAAGGAATCCCTGTAGATTATATATTTCTCGAAGCAAACCCGGCTTTCGAAATGCTTACCCAGTTAAAACGGTCGGAAATAATCGGTAAAAGGGTTACAGAAGTATTACCAGGTATTGAAAAGGAAGAATTCAACTGGATAACCCGTTATGGGAAAGTTGCTTTGACCGGACAAACCGATTATTTCGAGGACCATTCCGAAGCGCTCGATAAATGGTATGCAGTAAAAGTTTTTAGTCCTGAACAAGGTAAATTTGCAGTTTTATTTTCCGACATAAGCGAACGCAAGAAGTTTGAAACCTCCATCCAGGCCAGCGAAGAAAAATTCCGTACGCTATTTGAAACTATGACCCAGGGCGTTGTTTATCAGAATGCAAGGGGCGAAATTATTAGTGCCAATCCTGCTGCCGAAAGAATTCTCGGTCTCTCGTTCGATCAGATGACAGGACGCACCAGTATGGATAGCCGCTGGAAGTCGATCCGCGAAGATGGGAGTGACTTTCCAGGTGAGGAGCATCCTGCAATGGTATCGCTTCGAACGGGCAAAGCTATAAAGGATGTTATTATGGGGATATTTATTCCCGAAATAGAATCGTACCACTGGATCAATATTAATAGCAAACCTTTGTTTCAAAAGAATGAAACAAAACCTTACCAGGTTTATGCAACATTCGAGGATATTACCTTTCAACGAAAGGCAATGCAAACTATATTTGAACATAAGCGCAATCTTGAACTGGCACAAAGTTTAGCGCGGATGGGAAGCTGGGAAGTCGATCTTAAAACCGGCAAATCATCATGCTCAGAGGTATTTGTCAAATTAGTGGTATAGAACTTGGGAAATCTGGTTTTCAATTGAAGCATTTTTAATCTGATACATCCCGAGGATCGGGAAAAATTCAGGGAAGCCTATGAAAACTCAATAGAAACAAAATCGGCTTTTCAATTACAAAAAGAATTGTTTGAATAAAGGGAATATAAAAACCGTACTTTCAAAAGGAGAGGTGCTAACCGACGCCCAGGGAAATGCAGATAAATTTTATGGTGTGTTAATTGATATCACCGATCAGGTTAAAAGGATGCTGAGATTAATAAATTGTACAAAGCTTTCCTGCAGAGTCCTACACCTAATGTGCTAACCGATAAGAATGCTGTAATTGAATTTGTAAACCATAGCCATTGCGAATTAACAGGTTATAAGGCCAGTGAGTTGATTGGGAAACATACCAATATCTTCAAGTCGGGCAAGCATTCTCCTGAATTTTACCAGCAGATGTGGTCAAGCCTTGCCGTAAACAAAATCTGGCAAGGTGAGCTGATTAACCGGAAAAAAAACGGGGAACTTTATTGGGAGTATGCAACCATTTCGCCTATTTATGATAATGAGGGCAATCTGGTTAATTATATTAAAATAGCCCAGGATGTGACCGATCAGGTAGAGATAAAAGAAAACTGGAAACAAGCTAAAAAAGAAGGCCGAAGAAGCCGATATGCTTAAATCTTCATTTCTTGCAAATATGAGTCATGAGATAAGAACTCCCATGAACTCCATCATCGGCTTTGCTCAAATATTGAACGATCCCGGGCTAACCGACGAAAAACGTCAGGAATATATTGATATTATCAACTCGCAGGGCGAACATTTATTAACGCTCATCAACGACATTATCGACATATCCAAAATTGAAAATAATGGTTTAGCACTGCGCGAGGAAATATGTAATATCAAAGAGCTTGTAATTGAGCTTCAGACCTTCTTTTCTCAAAACCGGCGAAATTCAATTGAAGTGCACCTTCAAATTTCGGATGAGATTATGAATCCTGTGATTAGTATCGATGCCACACGATTACGGCAAATACTCACCAACCTGATTGGTAATGCTATAAAATTCACCAGCAATGGTTTTGTTGAATTCGGTTATACCTTAACCGAAACTAATTTCGTTCAATTTTATGTAAAAGATACAGGTGTTGGAATCCCGAAAGATAAACAAAACAGGATTTTTGAGCGGTTTTATCAGGTAGAAACACAAACCAAAGAATCGCTTGTGAGAGGTACTGGCTTGGGCCTTGCCATATCCAAAGCGCTGGTAAATCTCATGGGAGGACGAATTTGGGTTGAGTCCGAAGAATTTGTAGGATCAACTTTTTATTTTACAATTCCTTATGTACCCTCAGTGGCAGCTAAAAAGCCCATTAACATTCATCCGGCAAATTATAAGGATATTTTTCATGATTTAACCATACTGGTTGCCGAAGATATCGAAAGTAACTATATGTTTATGAATTATGCCCTTGCCATTACAGGGATTAAAATGCTGTGGGCCAAAAATGGAAAGGAAGCAATTGAAATCTTCAAGAATAACCAGTCGGTCAGTCTCATTCTTATGGATATAAACATGCCCGTTCTGGACGGGTATGAAGCAACACGAAAGATCAAACAAATCAATCCATCTGTGCCAATCATTGCTCAAACAGCGTATGCTATGGAAAGTGATAAAAAAAGAGTTTTGGAAGCTGGTTGCGACGATTATCTTTCAAAACCCATAAAAGTTGGAATATTGATTGATACAATTAATAAATATATTGTTAAATCTAATACTCCTGCATCGGGGATGGTTTAGCATAGAAATTATCAATATCAAAAAAAACAGGCAACAAAAAGAGATCGACCTTTTTGTTGCCTGTTTTTATTGCCAAAAAATTACTAATTGTTAGGTTGGTTGTCTTTTACTGTGCTTGCCATTGCCTGGTTGACGAACTGATTGTCTTGCATCAGGTGCCTGAGTTTCTTGTACACTAATTGGTGTAATCAACATTATCCTCATTCATTTCATTTTTATTTTACCATTTCAGTATAGAGAATCTGCTGCATCGAATCAGTATTCTCTGCTAACCTGGTTCTCATGTAGGCCTGGTATTTTACACTAAAATCCTCAGGATTATCCCGCATGAATTCCATAAATGAAATTTCATCTGTTTCTGAAGTACTGTTCTGGTAGGCTTTGATCATGGCTTCATTCACTTTAACGTCCTCACTTTTTTGATTTATGAACGAAGCTGTCTTTTTTTCCTTGACTTCACGATCATTGTCAAAGGTGGTTTCATTAGAAGATTTTTGTTTGATCTCCTGGCAAATGCACATTTGCGAAATTGCAATTAAAATAAATACCAAAGCGGTTGGTTTGATTATCTTTTCCATCGGGGTTGATTTTACATTGGGTTACGCCTTAAAACATATCATGTTTGTTATGTTTGACGAGAAAAAAGATTTTTGGATAAAATGTGTATGCTGGTAGATAAAGGGCAGATTTTTTTAGACTGAAATATTATGGCATTTGGCGAAAGTAAAACAAGTTAAATTACAGATATATACCTAGGTATTTAAAATAAAGGATTAAGCGATGATATCCTAACTTTTCAATGCTTATAGCAAACCCTGTTTTGAAAACGGTTGCGGTAATTACGGTCAATAATTATGCGGACGAGGTATCCTAAATTCGGAATACTATAATTTAATAGAGAATTTTTTTAAACGCTCATCAAGCATGTTTTCGGGCATCAGCGATTTTATAGTATTTGCTACAGCATTGATTAAGCGTTCCTTAATAAAATCTTTCCGGATAACAATGGATATTTCGCGAACCGCTGGCGGACAGGTTATTTCGCGCACATTCATCTTCTGATTTTCAGTCAAAAAAGGCAGATGGAGTTCGGGAATGACTGAATATCCACCATTCTTATCTACAATACGTATTAAGGTCTCTATGCTTCCGGCTTCATACGAGCGGTTGTATTCAATCGAACTCTGACAGAAATTGAATATCTGACTTCGCAAACAATGCCCTTCCTGTAAAATCCATAAATTTTCGCGAGGCATATTCTCGGCCGATAATGGAGTGTCTCGGTGCGGATTGTCATTGGCAAATAAGCAGCAAATTTTTCGTAATATAAAGGAATTTCGTAAAAATCTGCTTGTTCAAGCGGAGTGGCCGCAATAAACATTTCAATAACATCTTTTTGAAGCGCCTCAATCAAAGAATCTGTTGGCATTTCGGATATGTTCGGATGAATTAATGGGTAATTGGTCCTGAAAGATTGGATAAACCCTGGTATCAGATAGGGTGCTATCGTGGGTATTATTCCCAGTTTTAGTGGCCCTGTAAGACTTTCGGTTTCACTTACTACCATTTCTTTCATTTTCCGTAATTCGCGCAGCGTCAATTCGGCTTGGTTTATTAGCCTTATTCCCATCGGAGTTGGTTCAATAGGGTGCTTGCTGCGGTCGAAAATGGTAACATTCAACTCCGTTTCTAACTTCTGGATCATTAAACTCAATGTAGGTTGTGTTACCCCGCAGTGTTCCGAGGCTGTTACAAAATGTCGGTATTTATTTACAGCCACAATGTATTCAAGTTGTTGAACGGTCATTTCATATTGGTTTTGTAAATACAAATATAAATGATATCAATTTGATTAATATGCTGAGTGGATATATTTTTGTTCATGTAAAAAATTAAACCTCACTAAAAAATTAAAATTATGTCACAAATTGGAAAACAGATTGTAGATTTTAAGGTACAAGGTTTTGTAAACAACGAATTCAAAACAATAACTAAGAAAGACGTTTTGGGAAAATGGTCGGTATTCTTTTTCTATCCGGCCGATTTTACATTTGTGTGTCCTACAGAGCTTGAAGATTTGGCTAACAGGTACAATGAATTTAAAGCTGCAAATTGCGAAATTTATTCAGTTTCAACTGATACACATTTTGTTCATAAAGCCTGGCACGACACTTCCGAGACTATTAAAAAGTTGAAATACCCCATGTTAGCCGATCCCACAGGAGTGCTTTCGCGAGGTTTTGATGTTATGATTGAGGAGGCTGGATTAGCTGAACGCGGTACATTTATCGTGAATCCCGAAGGTGAGATTGTTGCCTACGAAGTGGTGGCCGGAAATATTGGCCGTAATGCCGAAGAGTTGCTTCGTCGCTTGCAGGCACTGCAGTTTGTGGCAAGTCACCCTTCCGAAGTTTGTCCTGCCAAATGGAAACAAGGCGCTGAAACACTGAAGCCAAGTATTGATCTGGTTGGTAAAATCTGATTTAATTTTCACCCGGGAGCATCCTTCAGTGGATCTCCCTTTTATTTATCTCCTCGTATGTTAGAACAAAACTTAAAAGACCAGATCACAAATCTTTTCACAGGTCTTAAACATCAATATACCTTTCAGATTTCAGTGTCCCGATCGCATCCCAGCCGTGAAGAGCTTATAACTTTGCTGGAAGAGGTTGCTTCCTGCTCCGAAAAGTGAACTGTACAATTGATGAGGCAAATGGACTTTCCTTTACCATATTAAAGGAAAACAAGCCTCTTTCCTTTGTTTTCAGAGCAGTTCCTACCGGGCATGAGTTTACATCCTTGTTGCTGGCTGTTTTAAATGCCGATGGTATAGGCAAAAACCTGCCCGACGAAACCATTGTATCAAGAATAAAAGCATTAAATGGTCCGGTTGAGGTAAAAAGCTATATTTCGCTTTCCTGCACAAACTGTCCGGATATAGTTCAATCGATGAATATCCTTTCCATTAATAATCCTGATATTAAGCATATTATAATAGATGGTTCCATAAACCAGGAGGAAGTTGAGCAGCTCAATATACAGGCAGTGCCAACGGTATATGCCAATGGTAAATTATTGCATGTCGGGCGGTCATCTTTAGGTGAATTGCTGGGCAAGCTGGAAGAACAGGTTGGGTCAGTTTTCAACTCCCAGGCTCCTGTTACCAGGGAATACGATGTTATTATTGCAGGCGGCGGACCTGCAGGCATTTCTTCAGCAATCTATTCTGCCCGTAAGGGATTTTCGGTTGCAATTGTAGCCGATAAAGTAGGTGGACAACTTACCGAAACATTGGGAATTGAAAACATGATTTCGGTTTCGCAAACTACCGGTAATCAGCTTACTGTTAATTTGAAAAATCATCTGAACGACTATTCCATTGATATTTATGAAAACCGTAAAATTGCACAGGTTGAACTGGTAGATGGAATAAAACATGTACACACCTCAATGGGCGAAATACTCAAGACCCCTGCTTTAATAATAGCGACAGGGGCCAGCTGGCGGCGGCTCAATGTACCCGGCGAAAGTAGTTACATAGGATCGGGAGTAGCCTTTTGCACCCACTGCGATGGCCCATTTTACAAAAACAAGCGTGTGGTGGTGGTGGGAGGAGGTAATTCAGGGCTCGAAGCTGCCATAGACCTCTCAGCCATTGCATCTGATGTTACTGTCCTGGAATATATGGACGAACTTAAAGGAGATCAGATTTTGCAGAATAAGCTTAAAAATCTTACTAATGTAAAAATTATTACCAGCGCCGAAACATTAAGCATCGAAGGAGATGGAACCAAGGTAACCGGTCTGCATTTAAAACACCGTAACTCTGGTACTACTGAATTACTGGGTACCGACGGCGTTTTTGTACAAATCGGGCTTACCGCCAACAGCCAGGTATTTAAAAATCTTGTTGAGGTTAACCGCACAGGCGAAATTATCATCGACACCCATTGCCGGACTGCAAACCCGGGAATTTATGCAGCAGGTGATGTTTCCATAGTACCATACAAACAAATTGTAATTGCCATGGGAGAGGGAGCCAAAGCAGCACTTTCCGCCTTCGAGGATAAAATAAGAGGCGTATTGGTGAATTGAAAAAGAAAACCCGATGAACACCACTCCATGTATTACATTAAATGCATGG
>JAAUTT010000075.1 GCA_012031335.1 Bacteroidales bacterium
AACTAACCAGATATATAAACGATACTGCCCCATCTGTAACCCCCGAAAAAATTGATTTAACATTCCTTGAAGGGTTTCTTTTTTCCATTGCACATGAAAATTTAAGCCCTCGCACACAAGCTAGAATGATTTCCGGTATCCGGGCTTTTTTCCGTTATCTTCTAATGGAAGACAAAATTGAAAACGACCCTACCGAACTCCTCGAATTCCCGAAAATCGGGCGTAAACTTCCCGATGTTCTTACTCCAGGTGAAATTGATGCCCTTGAAGCTGCTATTGATCTTAGCAAACCGGAAGGACACAGGAACAAAGCTATGATCGAAACTATGTACAGTTGTGGTTTACGTGTTTCTGAACTGGTTACTTTAAAGCTTTCGTGTATGTTTATTGACGAATCGTTTATCCGTGTTATCGGAAAGGGTAATAAGGAACGGTTGGTGCCAATTAGTCCTAAAGCTATTCGGGAAATTAATTATTATTTGGAGCATTACCGCAACCATTTACCGGTAAAACGCGCATACGAAGATTATGTATTTCTGAACCGAAACGGTCGAGGATTAACCCGTGTTATGGTTTTTACCATTGTGAAAAACCTTGCCAGGGAAGCTGGTATTCAAAAAACAATAAGTCCGCATACATTTCGTCATTCTTTTGCCACTCATCTGATTGAAGGTGGCGCTGATCTGAGAGCAGTTCAGGAAATGTTAGGCCATGAATCCATTCTTACAACAGAAATTTATACCCATATCGACCGTGAGTATCTTCGTGAGGCCATACTTCAGTTTCACCCCAGAGGAAAATAAGTTTCAAAGTATGCCTCAATTTTTTTCAAACTTAAATTGAAACAGAGCATCCTTAAAATCAAAACATTCCTGATGTATGTAAAAATTTTAATTTGTCCTCATGAAAAAAATCAGTAATTTTTGTCTCTAATTTTTTCAAAAAAGCATATAATACTGAAATACAAACAATTAAAAAAGAATCAAAATGTCGAAAGTTAAACGTGTTTACTTTTTTGGTGCTAAAAACGCTGATGGGAAAGCAGATATGAAAAATCTGCTGGGTGGTAAAGGAGCCAACCTGGCCGAAATGTGTTTATTAGGTTTACCAGTACCAGCAGGCTTTACTGTTACAACTGATGTATGTACAGAATACTATGCCAACAACTGCGAACTTCCAAAGGAACTATACGATGAAGTGTGGGAAAACATGGCTAAAGTTGAGCAAGTGATGGGTATGAAGTATGGCGATCCGGAAAACGCTTTATTGGTATCTTGCCGTTCAGGCGCCCGCGCTTCCATGCCTGGTATGATGGATACAGTGTTAAACGTTGGTTTGTGTACTGCTACCATTCCTGGTTTTATCAAAAAAACCAATAACCCACGCTTTGTTTGGGATTCGTATCGTCGTTTAATCATGATGTATGCTGACGTGGTAATGGAAAAAGCCGAAGGTATCGAACCCAAAGACGGAAAAGGAATCCGTAAAGTATTGGACGAAATGCTGGACGAATTCAAGCACAAAAAAGGATATAAATCAGACACCGACATTACTGCCGACGAACTAAAATCTTTGGCTGAAGAATTTAAAAAAACTGTTAAAGCAGTTCTTGGAACAGAATTCCCAGACGATGCTAAAGAACAGGTAATTGGCGGTATCAAAGCTGTTTTCAAAAGCTGGAATGGTAAAAAAGCTATATCGTACCGTCGTATCGAAGGTATTCCTGATGAGTGGGGTACTGCTGTAAACGTACAGGCTATGGTATTCGGTAACATGGGCGATACTTCCGCTACAGGTGTTGCATTTACCCGTAACCCTGCTACAGGCGAAAATAAATTCTATGGCGAATGGCTGGTGAATGCACAGGGTGAAGACGTTGTTGCTGGTATCCGCACTCCAAGTCCCTTGAACGATGATACCAAAAACGACCAGAACCGCGAGCTGAAAAGTATGCAGGAAGCAAATCCTGCTTTATATAAGGAATTAGACGACATCCGTTTTGAATCTCGAAAAAGCATATAAGGACATGCTCGATATCGAGTTCACTATTCAGGAAGGTAAATTATATATGTTACAGTGCCGTGCTGGTAAACGTACCGGTACCGCTGCTTTGAACATGGCTATGGATATGCTTGCTGAAGGTCTGATCGACGAAAAGAAAGCTGTAACCCGCGTTGAGCCTGCTCAGTTGGATGAGTTACTTCACCCTATCTGCGACCCGGCTGAAGAAAAGAAAGTTTCTGTACTCGTAAAAGGTTTGCCTGCCGGTCCTGGTGCTGCTGTAGGTAAAATCGTATTTACCGCTGAAGATGCAGTAGCATGGCAACGTAAAGGTGAAAAGGTTATTCTTCTTCGCGAAGAAACCAACCCTGAAGACGTTGAAGGTATGCGCGCTGCTGAAGGTATTCTAACCGCCCGCGGTGGTATGACTTCTCACGCTGCGCTTGTAGCCCGTGGTTGGGGTAAATGCTGTATCGTTGGTGCCAGTGCATTACATGTGAATGTTGCTGGTAAAACCTGTAAGGTTGCCGGTACTGATGTTGTGTTAAAAGAAGGCGATTTAATTACCATGAATGGTACCAAAGGACACGTTTACCTTGGCGCCCTGAAATTGATGGATGCTTCTGAAAATCCACGTTTCAAAGCTTTCATGACCATTGTAGATAAATTCCGTACCATGGGTGTTCGTACCAATGCCGAAACTCCACAGGATGCAGAAATTGCCCGTAGCTATGGTGCTGAAGGTATCGGTCTTTTCCGTACAGAACACATGTTCTACGGTGAAGGTTCTGAACAACCGCTGTTCCTGCTTCGTAAGATGATCTTAAGTGATGGTAAAGACGAAAGAGTGAAAGCTTTGAAGGAATTATCGGCATTTGTGAAAAAAGATATCAAAGCTACCTTATTAGCTATGGATACCCTTCCGGTTACTTTCCGTTTACTCGACCCTCCTTTACACGAATTTGTTCCTGTTAGCAAAGAAAACAGGCTGAATTAGCAAAAGCATTGGGTATTTCTCCCGAAGCTGTTGCAAAACGTGGAGAATCATTACACGAAAGCAACCCAATGATGGGCCACCGTGGTGTTCGTTTGGGAATTACCTATCCTGAAGTTTCAGAAATGCAGATTCGCGCAATTTTCGAAGCTACTGTTGAATTAATCAAAGAAGGCAAACAACCTCATCCTGAAATCATGGTTCCTGTAACCAGCGATGTTTCTGAAATAGATTTCACCAAGAAAATTACCGACAGGGTATATGCTGAAGTTTGCGCTGCAGCCGGTGTTAAATCAATCGAGTATAAATATGGTACCATGATTGAAATTCCACGTGCTTGTTTATTGGCTAACAAAATGGCTAAGACTGCTGAATTTTTCTCATTTGGAACCAACGACTTAACCCAGATGACATTTGGTTTCAGCCGCGACGATACAGGTGGATTCATGAACGAATATCTTGACAATAAGATTTTAGCTGCAGATCCTTTCCAGACTATCGATCAGGAAGGTGTTGGCCAGTTAATCGAAATGGCAGTTACCAAAGGACGTGGTGTTCGCAATGACCTTAAAGTTGGTATTTGCGGCGAACAGGGTGGCGATCCCGCATCTGTTGAATTCTGCTTCAAAGCAGGTTTAACTTATGTAAGTTGCTCACCTTTCCGTGTACCTATCGCTCGTTTGGCTGCTGCACAGGCTGCTATCAAAGCTGGTAAGTAATATTTGAAGCTATAGACTAAATTATTATAAAAAAGCGGCGCGAGCCGCTTTTTTTTTGAGTTAACAATTTTCCGTAAATTGGTATTCATATACTTAGATTCAACCTTGATGCTTAATGTAAAAAACTCTGATCTTTTAGTTTGGGTATCTATTCTTGGCCTGCCAGGATCAACTTTTTTAGCATCCAGATCTATTTTTGGTCTGTCAGGATCGAAAATTTTAACAACCAGATCAACTCTCAGAGTGCCAGGATCAACTTTTTTAGTATCCAGATCAGGTCTCAGATAACCTAAACCGAATCTTTTAGTTTCAAAATAGAAGCCTAATTCTCCAATTTGCGAAATTTAATAATTCACTTTTTCTATTCAATTCACTTTTTAACCTGCGTTCCATACCAGGAGGTATAAACAGCCAAACAGCATAAAGCGGCCATAACAATAAAAATAGTGTGTAATGCCGACATAAACTGAGGAAGCACATCGGGCGTAATTTTCACTTTACCAACAACCATGGAGATTACCATCATGGTAAGCCCCATACTCATGGCCTGACCAGCCAAACGCATGGTGTTGGTGGTAGCAGAGGCCATTCCTAAATATTTTTTTTCGATTGATCCCATGATAACATTGATATTGGGAGAAGAAAACAGACCGAAGCCAATACCAAGGATAATGGAAATGACAATAATCAGTATCAGGGAGGTTTCAGGGGTTAACAAAAGCATCAGGAGCAAACCAATAACAATGATAGCCATTCCACCGGTGGCCAGATTACGGGCATCTGTTTTGTCGGACCAGCGACCGGCCATTGGAGAAATTAAAGCCATAACCAGGGTTGAATAATCAGAATAAATCCAGCATGTTAGTGAGTTAATCCTCTGATATACTGCAAATAAAGGCTTAGCAAAAAAGTTATGGCATACGTTGCGGCATAGTTAATCAGTGAAGCTGAACTTGCAAAACCAAACACCTTATTTTCCCAGAACAACCTTACATGCATTACAGGAAAGGGTATTTTCTTTTCATAAAGAACAAAAACCACAAGCAATGTCATCCCTGTAGCTATTAATCCAAAGCTAAACAGATCCGGTAAATTGGAGAAACCATACATCAGAGCACTCAAGCCCGATCCATAAAGAATAGCACCTGTCCAGTCGAAAGCTTTTTGATCAGGTTCCTTCCATTCTTCCTTAACAAGCAGAAATAAACCCAAAAGTACCAGCAGACCGACCGCTACCGTAACCATAAAAATACTTCTCCAGCCAAAATAATGGGTTAATATACCTCCGATAAACGGACCCGACGACAAAGAAATATATACTACAGCAGTATTGATGCCCAATGCTTTTCCCCGTTCGTTCGGTGGAAAAACTGAAGTGAGAATGGCCATATTGGTTGCAAACATCATGGATGCTCCAACACCCTGAAAAAAACGGCTTATTATCAGGGTTGTGCCCGAATTGGATAATCCGCAGAGCATTGTTGATATCATGAATATGATAATTCCTGTTATAAAAATCTTTTTTCGACCAATTCTGTCGGCCAGTTTGCTAAATGGAACAGGCAAAATAGCTGAGCTAAGCAGGAAGATAGATACCACCCAACTCAGGGTAATGGCATCGAGCGAAAAATCTTTTGCAATAATTGGTAATGCAAGGTTCAGGGCCGATCCCATAAATGGAATCAGGGTAGTGGCCATACAATGATAAATAGAATGGTATTGCGGTAAAATTTTGAATCAGTAGTGGTCATATAGTACAACTCTCCTGTGTTTAATTCTCTATCTCATCGTGAGTTAATACCTGAGGATGGTTGTAAATTTCTTTAACCCTTTGAGAGGTGTTATCAGTTATTATAAAGCTAGACCAAACCATAAACCAGGCCCATTGATTCTGAGCTTTTAGAATTTCGGGTTTTGGTAGTTCGCCGCATTCGCCCAGAGTAATAATTTTTCCGTTTGCCAAAGCCAGGAGTTCGTTATAATCTTTTGTTTCATAATCAAAGTTGTATACATCCGTAGCAAGAACATCAACATATGAAGCACCGGGATAAAATTCATTATAGCTATAAGCTTCATCGAATGGTATATCTCGCGGGGCATTGGCATTCCAAACCCAAAGTAAATTGTTAAGTTCATGATAATTTACAAAGCGATCGAACATCATTTTGAAAAGTTTCTGATATCCGTCCGGTCCCTTTTTATCTCCCCACCAGAACCATACTCCGTTCATTTCGTGGTAGGGTCGCCACAGAACAGGAATATTGGCATCTCTTAGTTGTTTAAGGTATCCGGCAATTTCATCAACCTGTGTTTGCCACCTTTTATTTAAAACGGAGCCGGTGGTGGTTAATTCTTTCCACTCTGCATCTGTTAATTCGCCCTGTATACTTTCTTTCCATCTATAGGGTGGATTATCTGTTGGCCTTCCCGAGTGCCACATCAATGTTATTATATAGCCGTCCTTATACTTTTTTTATGGCTTCGGATACAATTTCTTCACCTGTACTTTTCGTTCCGTTCATAATAAAATCGGCACCCCATATTCCCGGATAAAATCCTGTGATTGATTTAACCGTATCCATGTATTGATTGAGGGAATGATTGTAATTATGCTGGCCTGCAATGGTATGTTTTCCCTTCAAAGTATAAAGGTAACTCAATAGTTTTTTAGCTTCAGGAGAAGCATTTTTGTTAACTGGAGTAAATACCTGACCGGATGCTGAAACACTTACTGTCAGCATCAAAAAAAATAAAATAAATCTCATTTTATTGAATAGAGTTAAATAATACTTTTTAGGCTATCCTGTTTGAAAGTTCCCGACTCCAGTTTGTTTTCATTAAACCACTGGGCAAACAACATCGCCTTCAGTGTAGCCTTGTGTTTTCATAAACTCATCGGCTGCTTTGATCATGAAGTTGGAATCGCCCGATCCAATTATCCGTTGTATGGTCATTTGCGGGCCCCCCGACTTTAACTGTACTATATCACCTATCTTGAAAATCATAGCTTTGAATTTTAGTTTTTGTTTATGCTATAATACAAAATATTACTGTGGATTTATTCGTTGAGGCAAAGTATTTAAATACAGGCATTACTTTTTTGTACAATCGAATACGCAATTTAACTGTTAAGCAAAGCTGTTTTTTTGCCATTAACATTTTACCCTTGAAAATGAAATGTTAATTGAGATTAATTCAGGAACTTAGTGTGTTTGCAAATAATTAAATCAAACACGAGAATTAACAAATACATTTATTATTTTCATCTGCAATAAAAAATGCGATCTGAAATACTACATACATAAATTATATAAAACTTAACTGAATAATTATGAGTAACAGGAATGAATCGTCAAGACGATCGTTTTTAAAGAAGGCACTTGCTCTTAGTGCTGCTGCAGCTGCTACCCCAGCATTGTTTTCCGGTGATATGTATGGATTTGGATCTCCTTTTCCAAAAATGGCTGCACCGGGCGAAAGAGTAAATCTTGCCTGCTGTGGAATAGGTAACAGAGGAGCTGATATTATTGAAGCTTTATACAATACAGGATTGGCCAATATAGTTGCTCTTTGTGATGTTGATATGGAAGCTCCACATACATTAAAGATATTACAAAAATTCCCTGATGTGCCAAGGTTTAAGGACTTCAGAGTAATGTTCGACAAGATGGCCAATCAAATTGAAGCTGTTTCCGTGGGCGTACCCGACCATGCTCATTTCCCTATAACAATGCTGGCAATGAGCCTTGGGAAGCATGTTTATGTAGAAAAACCAATGGCACGTACTTTTAACGAAGTTGAGCTGATGATGAAGGCTGCCAATAAGTATAAGGTTGTTACACAAATGGGTAATCAAGGCCATTCGGAACAGAATTATTTCCAGTTTAAAGCATTTGTGGATGCGGGTATAATAAAGGATGTCACAGCTATTACAGCCCATATGAATTCAGCCCGTCGCTGGCATGGATGGGATACCAAAATCACACGGTTTCCGGATGCACAACCCAAACCCGATACGCTCGATTGGGATACCTGGCTGATGGCTGCAGCTCATCACGATTTTCATAAGGATTTTGTAAATGGTCAATGGCGGTGTTGGTACGATTTCGGAATGGGAGCTCTTGGCGACTGGGGCGCGCATATCATCGATACAGCTCATCAATTTCTCGATCTTGGCCTGCCATACGAAGTTGAAGCAGTAAAGCTGGATGGGCATAATAAGTTTTTCTTCCCGATGTCTTCCACCATTCATTTAAATTTCCAAAAAGGGGAGAAATGCCCCCACTTGAAATTACCTGGTACGATGGTGTTAACAATGTACCTCAGGTACCCGAAGGCTACGGTGTATCAGAGCTCGATCCAAATATTCCGCCTGCTAGCAACGGGAAAATACAACCAGCTAAATTAAATCCCGGAAAGATAATTTACAGTAAAGAGCTTACTTTCAAAGGAGGTTCACATGGGAGCACGCTTTCAATTATTCCTTCTGAAAAGGCATTGGAAATGCAGTCGAAATTACCTGAAGTTCCCGTGAGTCCTTCGAACCACTTTGCAAATTTTCTTAAGGCATGTAAAGGTCAGGAGAAGTGCCGTTCGTCATTTGATATTGCCGGACCTTTAAGCCAGGTATTTAACCTTGGTGTGCTGGCACAACAGCTGAATACAAAAATTGCATTCGACCGCAAATCTAAAAAAATTACCAATAACAAAATTGCCGATCAGTTATTATCAGGAACTCCACCACGCAAGGGTTGGGAGCAATATTATAAACTTTAAATCCTAAAACTTACAATAATGAAAAAGAATTTTCTATTATTACTTATGTTAATGTTCTCTGCATTTGCTGTATATGCGCAATCGGAGCAACCTGCAGCAAAACCTCCGGCTGAAACCGGGGAAAAATTTAAGGTTGGAATGGCTGGCTATACATTTGTTAAATTCGATCTGGATAAGACACTGGAAACACTTCAAAAAACAGATGTACATTACCTGTGCATCAAGGATTTTCATCTACCTATGAACAGCACCGATGAGCAAATTGCTGCATTTCATGCAAAACTGAAATCGAAAGGTGTTACCGGATATGCTGTTGGGCCTATTTATATGAAAACCAAAGAAGAAGTTGACCGGGCCTTTAGAGTATGCAAAAAGAGTGGGTGTAAAAATTAATTGTGGGTGTTCCCAACTACGAACTTTTACCTTATGTGGATACCAAGGTTAAAGAATATGGTTTTTAACTATGCTATACATCTTCATGGACCCGATATGCCACTATATCCCGATGCCGATGATGTTTGGAAAATGTAAAAGACCTGGATCCCAGAATCGGGATGTGTTTGGATATCGGCCACGATACCCGTAACGGAAAAGATCCGGTTGCCGATCTTAAAAAGTATCAGTCGCGGGTATTTGACATTCATATCAAAGATGTTACAGGAACTACCAAAGCCGGCAAATCTCTTGAGATTGGCCGCGGAGTAATTGATTTCCCGGCATTTGTAAGAATGTTACGTACCGTTGGTTATATAGGAGTTTGTAGTCTTGAGCATGAAAGAGATATGACAGATCCTTTTATGGGTATTGCCGAATCAATTGGCTACTTTAGAGGGGTAATTACAGCTACCAGAAAGTAGTTTTCATAACAAAAAAGACGAGTATTTGGCTCGTCTTTTTTGTTTTAAAGATTACGAGCTTCATCAGAAATCGAAAATGTCTGATAAAAAGCTCTTTTTCTTTTTGTATCTGTAGTAATCGCCTTGGTAATGGTCGTTATGGCGGCTCTTTTCCGAATCCCGATAAGAACTTTCCGCTGGCTGGACTGATCTTTCAATGATTTTTCCAATTCACCCCTGTCTAACCAAACACCCCGGCATTTCTGACAATAATCAACTTCTATTCCTTGTTTGTCAGTCATTAATAAAGGAATATTGCAAACCGGACAATTCATGTTTTAATATTTATGTTTATACAATTAATTTAATTAACTAAATAGTTTTGATATTGCATTGCGTTTGGTTGCATTTGTGAATTTATATACTTGTTTTTTCAATTTGACTGTGATACTTCATATAGAGTGGCAAAGCAGCGGATCCATACCAGATATAAGTTTCAGTTTCAAATACCTTTTCTCTTATGGCCGGATCAGTCAGAAGTAACTTCTGGGCTTCTTCTAATGTTTTGACATTTAGGATAAAAATTCCTCTGTATGTCATATCATTTTTATTAAGCGGTCCGGCAACAACCAGACTACCTTCTTTGGCAAGCTTGTTTATATTGTTTATATGCCCGCGAAACAGGCTATCTCTTATTGTTTTATTTTCAATTTTTGCCGGTCCGGTTTTCAGAATAACCAATACATAAGATTTCATACCATAATCGTCTGCGCCTAGCGAGTCTGCCAGTGCTTCATCATAATTCTGTGCATAGAAGGGGACCTTCATTCCTAATAATAATGATATTATAACGAATATGAGGATGGGTTTCATGGTTTTGGGGTTTATATTTGATTTTTGTTGAAAGAATTAGCTGGTTTATAAACACTCAATCTTTAAGAAAAGTTTAAAGAGGTAAAATTACTTCTGCATCGGAATATGAGAAAATACAAGAAAATAAAAAATAATGGGACATATCCGACTCTTAAAATGCAGCGGATACATCCCAAACAAAGGTTGTAATTTACAAGAAAAATTCCTGATTTTGTGTCAGCGTGGAATCAATGTTTTTCCGATTTAACCTTGGTAATAAATTCTTTCGAAGGTTTAAATGCTGGAATAAAATGTTCCGGAACAATAACAGTGGTGTTTTTTGAAATATTTCTGGCAGTCTTTTTTGCCCTTTTCTTTACTTCAAAAGTTCCGAATCCTCTCAGATAGATGTTCTTATCCTTAATCATGGAGGATTTAATTGTTCCATTAATGCTTCAACAGTCTTCAAAACTGAAACTTTTTCAATTCCTGTTTTCTTGGAAATTTCATTAACTAATTCTTGTTTGGTCATATGCTCTTGTA
>JAAUTT010000076.1 GCA_012031335.1 Bacteroidales bacterium
TTACGGGGATCGTCTCTTCCGATTATTACATTATTATCCGATATGGATTGCGATGAACAGGATGTTGATTTATTCATCCAGAATTCAATAGAAAAACTCGAAGCAGCTCCCCAATCGAATGAGCTGTCATCTGGGATATTAGTTTTGTTGGATCCATTAAAGTTTTGAGCATAACCAATTTTGCCCGCTACCCTCGAAGGTGAGTTGGCGATCGAAATATTAAGTGTACCGGTAAAGTCTAAGAACTTGCTCTGGCCGGCTTCCTCTAATTTCCAGTAATGTTGTAAATTGCTATTACAGTTGGTTTGGCCAAGGATGTGTAAAGTGTATGTTACTGAATCTGCACCCATTTGATTGGATGCTTTAACGGTAACAGGGAAATCTCCGGCACTTGGCGTATTCCAAGAAATAACACCGGTTTGGGGATCAATCGACATTCCTGCCGGTGCACTTTTTAAGCTGTATGTTGCTGCCGGATTTGCAATGCCATAAACTTTTGAGCTGTATGCCGTATTTGCCACTCCATTAGTAGAAGGGGAAACCAGAATGCTGGGTTTATATTGTTTGGCGGTTAAGATTTCTTCCAGAATACCGAACCACCCAAGAGCCATTTTGCGATAACCAATATCATTGGGATGCAGATCATCTGTCATGTCAGATGTATAATTGATGTCCACGCCATTTTCCATATCCACAAACAGTATGTCAGGATCGTTCCGCGAAAGGGCCATATTATAGACATTGGTATTGAAAGTGGTGGTGGTTTGATTGTAAGTTGCTCTGTTAATTATTCTTGCAAGAATAATCTTGGTATCCTTTCCTGTTCTTGCTTTGTAAGCGTCTATGGCATCCAGAATATTAGCCACATCGTTTGGACTTTCCTGAACGTTATTTGTGCCAATGTGAAGCAGTATGATATCGGGCTGATAGAAATCAAGATAAGGTCCCGGAGTCTCCTGAACATTATCCTTTGAGTTAAAACCGGTATTTAAGAGCTGAGGTATCTGCGAGGCCATTATTCCCGGAAATCCTGCATTTTCGGTATCTGGGAAATAATTAAAACCAGCCGATTCACTTCCAGTAAAATCAAAAGTATAGCCAGCATGGTTTAGCAGGTTATATAAATGATAGCGGTAAGCAATTTTATCGCCTACAGGCCGTGTGTCATTAATATTGTTGTCAAAAGTTATGGAATTACCCAAGGGCATTATTTTTACAGGGGTTACAGGTTCTTCATTGCGAATGCAATAGGGTTTGCCTGCACCTGAATTATAGTGGTCCTGAATTTCGGTGAGGGTTAAAGCTCTATTGTATAATGCAAGTTCATCGAGCATTCCGTTATAATAGAAGTTAGGGGCAAGATTTAACCAACCTACATTAATGGGTGCTGTTGAATTAAAGGTGCCGGTATAAGCATGGGTTAAAGTAGTATCTAAATTTCCGTCGATATATATGCCTGTAACATTGCTGATTCCATTTCTTACAATAGCAATATGATGCCAGTTACCATCGATTACCTGTTTTTTGCTGACCAGGTTTTGACCGCTTCCGTTTGCATCTATTAAATTGAAGTTGACCTTGCCAGGATCGGCACAACTTACTCCGGCCCACCAGTGTAGCTGAGTTGACGGATCATCCCTTCCTATGATTACATTATTATCCGATATGGATTGCGATGAACAGGATGTTGATTTATTCATCCAGAACTCAATAGAAAAACTCGAACCAGATTCCCAGTCAAAGGAAAGATTATCCGGTATGTTTGCCTGGTTCGAGCCATTAAAGTTTTGTGCATAACCTACTTTTCCTTCTACCTGAGAAGGTGCATTTACTACCGAAATATTTAGTGTTCCGGAATAATCGTAGAATAAAGGTTGACTTGCTTCCTCCAGTTTCCAGTAATGTTGTATATAACCATTACAGTCGGTTTGGCCAAAAATATTTAAAGTATTAAGGAAAAAAAATAATCCTCCTGTAAATAGAAGCTTCGCTTTCATATATGGGTATTTTGAAGTTTTCAATAGTGTCAGGTTTTGAGGGGCAAATTAAATTAACCGAAATAATTTCAAATTTATTTATTGATTAAATGTCAGATTCTTTAGATAAAAATATTCAGATAGAACGTTATGTTTAAACGGTTGTTCTATAGCAAAATATTAAACATCAGTGATGTATTTTGGTTCACTTAATAATGCTGAAATATAAATAATATGGAACTAATGCTTTCCATAGCCTATGTATCATAGAAATATTTCTCAGATCTGTCGGTTAATTTTTATTCAAGGGGTAATTTCAAAAAGACCTCTAAATTTGTCAATGCATATGCTATAATCCAAGTATGTCTTTCACCTTCTTTTCAAGTTCTTCGCCCATCAGGTTTCGGGCAATTATGGTTCCCGATGCGTCAATTAATACATTGGAAGGAATGGCCCTTACACCATAAAGTTTGGCTGCGGAGCTGTTCCAGAATGCCAGATCAGACACATGGGTCCAGGTAAGTTTATCGTCATTAATTCCTTTTAGCCAGGTTTCTTTATTTTTATCGAGCGAAACGGAGAAAATTGTAAAGCCTTTGGGTGAGTATGTGTTGTAAATTCTTACAAGATTTGGATTTTCGGCCCGGCATGGAGGACACCAGGAAGCCCAGAAATCGAGTAATATCACCTTTCCGTTCAGAGATGATAACTTAACAGGAACTCCTGTTGTATCGGGCAATTCAAAATCGATAAATTTATTTCCAGGTTGTACTTTTTCAAGGGTGTTTTTAAGATTTTCCAAAACCAAAACGTATTGTGATTTACGGAAGGATGTGTCGAGTAAACCAACGTTATAGGCTATTTCTTCGGGTGTAAGTTTATAAGAATATTCCCTGTAAAGCAGATAAGCGGCAACAATAGAACTGGGGTGCTGTTTAATAAACGAATCGATCTTAACTTCTCCCTGCGTTCTTCGGTAGCTCAGGTATAAATCGTTGTCCTTTGAACCTGTGATGCGGATACTGTCCTCATGTTCTGTAAAAAGGTCAATTTGTAATTTATCTTCCGGGTTCAGGAATACAAAAAACGGATATTGTGTGGTGTCGAGTGTAATTCCATATAATTCAGGCGTCGGATAGTTGCCTGAAAACCTGAACTTACCAGCTATAATTTTGCTGGAATCGAGGGCAAAAAACATTTTGTTATAGAATTTCCGAAGGTATACCATTCCCGAATCGGCTCCCTGAACGGTTCCGGTAATTTCAATATCAGCCTCTTTGGTAGAGCAGCAAAGGCATGCAGTTAGCATTATGATAACTCCGAAAGAACGCACAACTTTTACGGAAATGGATGTAATGTCTCTCATACCAAAGTTTTTCATGGGTTAGGGGTTATTTGCGGTTTCGTGTTATTAACATTTACTGGGTATTGAAAGTTCAAGCCCGTTAAACTTCTTTTATTGCTTTAACTATCAGTGTTTCTCCAAAAAGAACTTCTTTTTTGAAGAGTTGATTTTGAATCTCTTTATTTCGGATTTTCTGGGCGGTATCTTTTTCTTCTTTTCTGAAAACATTCAGGGTTTTAATATAGGCAATCGGCACCCAGGGAAGATATGCCCAGTTTGGTAATTTTATTCTGTTAGTTGTAATTTCGGTTATTTTAAAACCCGACCGGTGAAGCATATACCGCAGGTGCGAAAACGACAAAAGCGCAATATGATGCAAAGCCGATGATTGTTCTTCGTTTAACGGCGATTTGCATTTGTTGTGATGTGCCGTAAGAAACCAACGCCAGCGCGACCTCAAAGAATTGATATTAGGTGTGGATATGATGAAACTGCCTCCTGGTTTGAGGGTTCTATGGCATTCTCTTACAAAATCGAACTGTCGCTCGAGGTGCTCAATACCGTCAATGCATACAATACTGTCGAGGAAATTATTATCGAAGGGGAGTGGCTCATTCATATCCGTAGTCCTGAAACGGGGATTTTCTATTTTCAGGATGTTTTCGATGTCGCCCGAATAAACTTCTATATTTTTGTCGAGAAGGCGTTTGGTGAAAGCTCCATACCCGCAGGGAATATCCAATACTTTTACGACTTTTTCGGAGTTGAAGAGTAACTCGGCTACTTTGTTATGGGTGTTTTTCGAAGTATTCTCAGGTATATGCACAATAGCTTTTTTTTATCCTGAATTCGGAAATACGTTCCAGTTTGGTAGTATCGAGTATCTTAATTTTGCGGCCATCAATCGAAATAACTTCTTCGCTGCTGAAGGCTGACAAAGTACGTATGGCATTGGAAGTGGTCATATTCGACAGATTGGCAATATCCTCGCGCGAAGATAGACTTTGATGGTCTTTTCATCCTTTTCGAGACCGTAGGTGTCTTTCAGGAATAATAACGATTCTGCCAAACGTCCGCGTATGTGTTTTTGGGTAAGGGTTACCGTGCGGAAATAGGAGAATCCCAGTTCTGTAGCAAACGATTTTTATAATGCTCAAACTTAAATCGCTGCTCATTCTTAACAGTTTGTACAGGGTTTCTTTATCAACGCTGCATACGGTAGAGTCTTCAATAGCGACTGCCGAGCATGGTGGTTCTCTTCGGCAAATAAAGCCCGATATCCTATAAATCCGATGGGCTTTGCCATGCGTACAATTTTGTTCTCTGCCTCCAACACCTTCCTTAAATACTTTTACTTTACCTTCCGAAAGACATATCAGACTAACCGGTTTGTCTCCTTCTTTAAAAATATAATCTCCTTTTTTATAAAAGGCTGCCGATAATCCTGAACGGAGTAGTTCTTTCTCTTCGGGTAACAATACACTGAAAATAGATTTTTTATCTTCGAGGAATTCCCTGCAAACTTCTTCTGTATTTAGCATTCGCGTAAAGTTATGTTGAAAAACATACAAAAATATAAAAATTCTTCCTGATTAAAATGATAAATCTGTCAAAAAACATCCTTTACAAGATGATTAAAATCAATATTTAGCAACAATAGGCATTCTGCGTCCTATTCCAAAGGCTTTGGATGAAACCCTCAGGATGGGGGGTGTTTGAAATCTCTTATATTCATTCCTGTTTACCATCTGTATCACCCTCTTAACCAGGGTGCTGTCAAAACCCCGTGCTTCTATCTCGCTGGCCGAAAGCTGTTCTTCAATATAGAAATGAAGTACCTGATCGAGTAAGTTGTATTCCGGCAGAGAATCGGAATCTTTTTGCCCCGGTCGTAATTCGGCCGAGGGCGGTTTTGTGATAGAATTTTCAGGTATTATTTCTTCGTGGCGGTTAATATAGCGGGCCATCTCATAAACACGTGTTTTATATACATCGCCCAATACCGATAACCCTCCGTTCATATCACCATACAATGTGCCATAACCTACAGCGGCTTCACTCTTGTTGGAGGTGTTTAAAACAATATGCCCGAATTTATTTGATAGTGCCATTAATATGGTACCTCTCACACGTGCCTGGATATTTTCCTCAGTAACATCAGGTTTCAGGTCTTTAAACAAATGACTCAGCGTAGATTCAAAGCTGGAGAATGTTTCGCGGATGGGAATAATATCATAGACAATACCCAGCTTTTCGGCCAAAGCAACGGCATCCGTAATGGAATGATCCGATGAATATTGCGATGGCATAAGCAATACTCTTACATTTTCTTTACCCAGCGCTTCCACAGCCAGCACAAGGGTAACGGCCGAATCGATGCCGCCGGATAATCCCAGCGTGGCTTTTGATAACCCCGATTTTCTAAAGTAATCGCTGATTCCCATAACCAGGGCATCATGTATTTTCTCTATGTCGGTTCGATGTTTTTGCGAAACTTTTATATCAGTTCCATTTACAATTTCCTCAATATTATAATATCTGAGATCTTCCCTGAAAATATCCAGCTCATCACGGATGATTCCTTTCGCGTCGATTACCATGGATCCGCCATCGAAAATAAGCTCGGTGTGGGCACCAACCTGGTTTACATAGAACAGCGGTAACTTATAGGTCTCTGCTTTCTCGGCAAAAATCTTCTTCTTAATAATTTCCTTATTGTACGAAAAAGGTGAAGCTGCAATATTGATAATGAAATGCGGATTTTGTTTGGCCAGTTCGGCCATAGGACTTGCTGTATAAAGGTTTTCCTTACCAAATGGGTTGTCGGTGGGTTGATCGTCCCATAAATCTTCGCAAATGGTTAGTGCAATCCGATAGCCTTTGAAATCTATAATCCTGAAGTCGGTGTTTGGCTCAAAATACCTGTATTCGTCGAATATATCGTAAGTTGGCAACAGGGTTTTATTAACAATATGCCGGATTTCTCCATCGTAAAGAAAAAAGGCTGAATTGTGCAGCTTTTTACCGTTCGGGTTTGGATTCAGATTTGGCGCTCCAACAATAGCCGCAATGCCATTGCAATGGGAGGCTATAATTTTTACATATTCGAGGCACTTGTCGTAAAAGTCTTTCAATTCGAGCAGATCAAGCGGCGGATAGCCACACACCGAAAGCTCCGAAAAACACAAGATCAGCTCCGTTTTTATGAGCTATTTCAATATCCCTGATAATAGACTCGCTGTTTCCTTCAAAATCGGCTATCCGGAAATTAATTTGCGAAAGCGCAATCTTCATTTTGTAAAAGTTAATAAGGGTAGGTGGGATTAGCTATCGGCTTGGTTTTATAAACCTGTAACTGTTCCATCAACACCTTTGTTAAAAAAAGACGCCCAGTTTTTATGAGGATATTCTGCAGCACTACCTTATCGGCTCCTCTCGATGTAACGTCAGTAAAACCGTTCATGTATACCAATCCTGCAGTTAACCGGGTGTTTCCACCGATTGAATACTCAATACCTCCTCCAATATGGTAACCCAGGTTAATCAGGTTAATTTCTTTACCAATATTTTCGTTATCAAGGTTACCACTGTTCGAAACTCCTGTAGCCTTAATATTGACCATGGCATTTAACCCCAATTGACCATAAAATGTTGAGTAACCAATTTCGTTTGTAAGAAGTTTCATGCCAATGGGAACATGAAGGTATTGCAACTTATAGGTTACTTTGGTGTTTTCGGGAAGACTAATGTTACCCTGATTGGTGCGTATTGTTGTTGCAGGTTTGAACAGCAGACTTCCTCCTGCGTTATGAATGGATAGTCCTGACGAAAAAGCGTAATTTTTGGCAAAAAATTTATCGACCGAAAGACCAATGTTAAAACCTAAGCGGTTACCTTTTGAGTCGACCGAACTCACGTCGGGGTTAAGCCAGGAGATAACCGGGTCGGCGAAAATTCCAAAACGGTAACCTGTTTCCTGCGAAAAGGCCGAAACAGAAATTAAAATAAGGACAAAGTATAATGCAATTCTCTTTTTCATATTCAGTGGGTTTTTTAGATTTGCAGTTCGACAAAAATATACATTTAATAATATAGATAATACCTAAAACGTAACCATGTTAAAAAAGATTTTGTTTGCCTGCCCTCATGTTTGCTATCCTGGTACTCATTTCGTGCCAGACGGGAGAAAAGAAACCTACCAGGTCGGGCTCCGGAACAGCTGCCAACGGACAGGAACAATCCATTCAACTTAAGGTAAACAGGTTCGAAATGGATTTGTTTTCCATTCCTTTCGATTCGGTAGCCAAAGCTGTTCCTGGTCTGGAAGCAAAATACGGAGCTTTTTTTGATATTTTTACCAACAAGATTATCAATATTGGCAGCAGTAAAAAACCCGAATTTGCCAATTACCTGAAAAGTTTTATTACCGATAGGTATATGTTTCTGACCTTTCAAAAGGTAAAAGAAGTATATCCGGATATCAATACTCAGGCGGATGAACTTGAAAATGCATTTATCCGTTATCATGAAATTTTTCCCGAAAAGGTTATCCCTCATTTTTATACCCTTATCTCAGGTTATAACCAATCGGTGGTTACAGCCGATTCTGTATTGGCGATAAGTTTGGATAAATATCTTGGCCCCGATTGTGAATATTACGATAACCTGGGTTTGGCAATGTATCAGCGAAGGGTAATGGATAAAGCCTATGTTTCTACCGATGCCATGCGTGGATGGTGTTACAGCGAATTTATGTTCAACGACTCGGCCGAGAATGTGCTTACCAATAATGTTGTACGAAGGTAAAGTGGTGTACCTGATGAAAAAATTATTCCCCGAAAAGCACGATTCGATAATTCTGGGCTACTCCAAAAGTCATCTGGACTGGTGCAAATCGAACCTGAATGATATGTGGACCTTTTTGATAGAAAAAAAAACTGCTTTTCTCTACCGATTATATGACAATCAACAAACTTATTAATCCGGCCCCATTTACATCACTATTTAATAATGAATCGCCTGGTCGGGCTGTTGTTTGGCTTGGAGTATGAAATTATAGATGCTTATATGCGAAATAATGATGTTTCTTTGGCCGAACTGATGACTGACGAGAATTATCAGGCCCTACTGGAAAAGTCAAAGTTTACAGCTAAATAAAAAACCGTTCTTTTCAAGGGTTCATTTCCGGAAGTTGGGATTTTAATCTTTCGCGTTTTGAAAAATTGAATACACAGGTCTTCTATTCAATGTCCCGGTCGCGGAAACCCATAAGAAATAATATAGCGTCAAGTCCGATTGTGGAAATGGAATGCCGGGCATTATCTTTCACTATAGGTTTGGCATGGAAGGCAATACCCAAACCGGCGATGTTGATCATGGGCAGGTCGTTCGAACCGTCACCCACAGCAACCGTTTGTTCCAGATGAATATCTTCCTTAAAGGAGATATTACGCAATAGCTCCGCTTTTTTATTGCCATCCACAATTTCGCCCAGATAGTTGCCTGTAAGTTTTCCGTCTTTTATCTCAAGCTGATTGGCAAAACATAGTCGATTCCCAGCTTATTCTGCAAATGTTTTCCGAAATAAGTAAAACCACCGGATAGAATTGCTGTTTTAAATCCATACTTTTTCAGGGTGCGGAATAACCGTTCTGTTCCTTCGGTAAGTGGAAGCTTCTCGGCAATGTCGACCATTACTTTTTCGTCTAGCCCCTTCAATAACGATACACGTTGCTTAAAACTTTCGGCGAAGTTGATTTCACCACGCATAGCCGCTTCGGTAATTTTACTGACCTTTTCACCAACACCAGCCCGAAAAGCCAATTCATCAATTACCTCGGTTTGAATAAGGGTCGAATCCATATCGAAACAAACAAGGCGACGGGTGCGGCGGTAAATGTTGTCCTCCTGAAAGGCTATATCCACTCCCAGTTTCCGCGAAATCTCAAGAAAACTGCTTTTCATTCCACCTTCGTTTATTGGATTGCCACGGACTGAAAATTCCACACATGCCCTGTTGCCCGACGATTCATCGTCGAGGCGAACCCTTCCTGAAATACGGGTAATTTTATCGATATTGAGATGTTGATTATAGATTGCACCCGATATTTCGGCAATGGGCAGTGCCGTCAATTTCCTGCTTATAACGGTAACAATAAACCTCTTTTTCCCCTGTTGGTTCACCCAATGATGATATTCTTCTTCCCCGATAGGTGTGAACTTTATTTTAATACCCAGTTCATAACCTTTGAAAAGCAAATCTTTCAAAATAGGTGAAGATTCAGATTCTCTGGGTACTTCGAACAGGATTCCCAGGTCGAGGTTTTCGTGTATTACAGCCTGGCCAATATCAAGTATATTTACATTATAGGATGCCAGAATGGCTGTGAGTGACGATGTGAGCCCAGGTTTGTCGTTTCCGTATATATTCAGAAGGATAATTTCGCGTTGATCCATACGTTATTTTTAAGGCTGCAAAAATAGGAAAAGCCATACATTTATCATAGGCCGCATTGTAAATCAATTCATTGTTTATTTCGGATATTTACTATTTTTACCATGGATCAACTTAAACCGGGATACTCATGATCACACTAACCAGGGACGATGTTACACTGCGTCCTTTTGCCATTAACGACGCCAGTGACCTGTCTGCACTGATTAATAACAGAAAAATATGGGACAATGTACGCGATGCTTTGCCATACCCTTATTCACTGCAGGATGCCTGGGGATTATATTACCCTGTGCGAAGCCCAGGATCCGGTGGTATCTTTTGCTATCGACTATAAAGGAAAGCTGGCAGGAGGTGCAGGCTTAGTAACTCAGATTGATGTTTACAGAATGACATCAGAACTTGGATATTGGATTGGAGAACCTTACTGGAATAAAGGCATAGCAACTCAGGCAGTAAAGCTGCTGGTGGATTATGGATTTGAACAGCTTAATCTTGTAAGGATTTACAGTGGTGTTTTTGAGCATAACAAAGCTTCGCAGCGGGTTCTGGAAAAAGCGGGATTCACACTCGAAGCCATCATGAAAAAAGCCTTTGTCAAGAACGAAATTATTGGAGACGAATATAGGTATGCTATTACTAACGACAATCATGGAATGCAACTTGTCGGCTCTACCCAAAAGGAATGAGAAGACAATTTTCTGATCAAGTAAGGGATAGCTTTTGAATAAAAAACCTTCGGCCGATTTCAGGAGAAAAAAGGCATTTTCGTGAAATGTACCGAAGGCCTGCCTGTACTAAAGTGATGGTTAGTTTTCAGTAATAATAAAAACCGGCGGGTTACTTACAAAAT
>JAAUTT010000077.1 GCA_012031335.1 Bacteroidales bacterium
AGGATTTGACTTATAATCTCACTAACTTCTTGAAAATTATAAATAACAAAGTGATAATCTTCATTTAATAAATTAGCAAATTCCTGTCTCAATTTTTGTACACAATGATATTTTTATTTATCGAGTCTTTATTTATATAAATTGAAACAGCATTCTTTAATATTTCTAATTTTCTCTTCAGAACTTTCTTTAGCTCTTACCAGTTCACTTTCAAGCAGAACTCTTTCGGTTATATCCCAATTAACTCCGGTAACACGAATGGCTTTACCGTTTACATCGGTAATTATATTGAAGTAGCACCTGATGTTTTTGTATCCTTGTTGTTTATTCTTAATTCTATAGGAAGTTTTATGGTTTATTTTATGACGAATGGAATGGTGTAGCTCTTCTTCAAAGCGCACTGCATCATCGGGGTGCAGATTCTTTAACCAGTCGGGAATAGTTTCCTTATAATTCTGTTTATCCACATTATATAATTCAAACATCATTTTATCCCAAAATACCTTATGGGTTAACAAATCCCATTCCCATATACCAATTCGTGCTGAGTTTGCAGCTATTTCAAATCTTTCCGAAAGCACTTTAAGATTTAATGGCAATATCTCTTTCAATTTCCCTTTTTTGCAACGATTCTGCCATTTTGTCCAATGCCTGAGCCAAGGATCCTGTTTCGCCCGGGGAATATTCAATTTTAGTACGGGCAGATAAATCACCCGATTTTAGTCTATGAGCAACTTTAACCAGCGTTTCAAAATTCTTGAAAATATGGTTACGGTAATAGGTTGATATAAAAATGCTTATTATTATTGCCAGTGAAATAAGCAGTAAGTTGATATAGAAATTCATATTTGCATCCTTGAGTGCTTTGGAGATTGGTGTGCTAACAACCACATACATATATGGACTTTCTTTTTCGATATTAATTCTTACATAACCGAAAAGCCTTTTTCTGCCGTCATCTCCTTCCGAAAAATAAGCTCCCTCGTGTTTTACCGCCTTAATTGCATTTTGAATTTCGGGAGAGCCCCTTTTGCCTATAAATCGTTGGTGAGTGCGGGAGTGGTAAAGAATGCGTCCGGAATAGTCGTAAAAGGAAAAATCACTTTCGGAAGATAATGCAGATACTGCCAGCAGGTTTTGGTATTGTGTCAAATCAAAAGAGGCAATAAGAATAAGTTTTATTTCATTGTTCTTGTCAAATACAGGTAAGGCATAGTGTAATACAGGTTTATTGGTAAGTCGGCTTCTGGCAAATTCCCCTACAGAAAAAGACCGTGTTCGTTTAACGTCCTGAAAATATTTCCGATCGGCAACAGAAAATGGCTTAAAGGGCACCGGAGCTGCAAATGCATTACCGTTGGGAAGAACTGCCAGTACGATCGCAAACTGGGGATTTTCGCTCAAAACATTTTTAAGGAGATTGTTTAAGACTATACTATCGGGTTTATCAGCCTGTAATTCTGATAATTTACCAATAAGAGATAGAATTTGTCGTGTATAAGCTTCTGTAAATTTCTGTTGAATGCCAATATTCCTTGCAAGACTTATTGCCAGAGTCTGGGCTTGTTGAATTTCTTTTTTCTTTTCATTTCCCAAATTATATGCTGATAATAAAATAAATGGCAATGCTGCAAGTGCAATTAAGACCCTAAATTGCCACTTAATCGGTATCTTGTGGAATTTCATCTATAATAGTATTAACGTGGTTAGTTTAAATATTTGGAACAACTAATTTATTTCAAATGCCTGAAAGTGAAATTCGAAGCTATTGTAAATAAGTAATTAATGAATTCATTATCTAAATTTAAGTAAAATTTTCTAATTTGTTTTAAATTAAGTTTATTAGATGCGTGCAATTGTGTAATTCGATTTAACAAATTATTGATTTTCAAATTAACTTTGCAGTCTCTTATAAGTGTAAAATCCGGTTAGTTTAAAAAGTACCTGCAACATTTTGCCAAAAGGGCTTGTTACTATTATCAATTGATTTATATAATTTTTATAAAATGAAATAGCCATGATTGGTAAACACCAAGCGAAATGATCAATTCCAACATCATGGTGTATTCCATACAACCTTTAAAGTAAATTTATACGTATGAAACTTAAACCAAATTTATTCGAGGACTTTTTTAACAGTGAAAAAACTTCAGGTATTATACTCATCGCTTGCACTGTTATCTCATTGGTTATTGCTAATTCCGTTTTTGGCGAAAGCTATGCCAATTTCTGGGAAACTAAAGTCGGATTTTCAGTTGCCGGCATTGAACTAAAGAAAGAAATTTCTCATTGGATAAATGACTTGCTGATGGCTGTTTTTTTTCTTTTAGTCGGACTTGAGATAGAAAGGGAAATATATGTCGGTGAATTATCGGATGGACGAAAAGCGCTATTACCTATTATGGCAGCATTTGGTGGTATGTTATTTCCAGGTTTGATCTTTTACATATTTAATTTCAATACTCAAACATTATCGGGATTTGGAATCCCTATGGCTACGGATATAGCATTTGCTTTAGGTATTTTAGCCATGTTGGGAAGTAAAGTACCTTTATCTTTAAAAATATTTTTAACGGCACTTGCAATAATTGACGATTTAGGAGCTATTATTTTGATTGCCATATTTTATGTAAAGGGATTTGCCCTAAACTATTTGCTTGGAGCTTTCGGTGTAATCGCATTATTGGTGATTCTTAACCGAATGAAGGTATATAGCCTGATTCCTTATATTATATTTGGTCTCCTGCTTTGGTATTTCTTTTTAAAATCGGGAGTTCATGCAACAATAGCTGGTGTAATACTTGCTTTTGTTATTCCCTTTAAAGGCAAACACCATTCCCCGTCTGAAGTATTACAACATTCACTACATAAACCTGTGGCATTTATAATACTACCTATTTTTGCCCTTGCCAATACCGGGATAGTTTTAAAAGCAAATTACATGTCGAGCATACTTGAACCTCACTTTATCGGTATATTTTTGGATTATTACTGGGTAAGCCTAGTTGGTATTTTTCTACTTTCTTACCTTTCCATTAAACATTGGCTGGGCAAAACTATCGGATGGAATTAATTTGAAACTTATTATCGGGGCAGGAATTCTGGCAGGTATAGGTTTTACCATGGCAATTTTTATCAGCTTGCTGGCTTTCGAAAGCAATTATTTTATCAATACCTCCAAAATGGCGGTGTTACTGGCATCGCTTGTTGCAGGAATTGTAGGTTACTTTCTTCTTAATAAATTCCTTAAAGCCAGGATTAAGATTTAATTAGTTCCAGTCGCTTGTTACATCTGAAGCAACAGCCGGATTTAGGTCTTTTTCTGATTGCGGTATAGGGAGTAAAATATCCTTTGTACGGAATGGTGTACCTCTTCCGGCACTTTGTTTTTCTTTATTGATCGTTTCCTTTGAAATACCCCAGCGTACAAGATCGAAGTACCTGTGTTGTTCGCCACATAATTCAAGTTGACGTTCTCTGCGTAAGATTTTGATGAGCTCTTCTTTTGAATTGGTTATATTATAGCTGAAAGCTCCAACACGGGCTCTTACCTTGTTTATCAATGTTGTTGCATCACTATAGTTCCCTAGTTCAATCAGGGCTTCGGCATGCATAAGTAGTACATCCGAGTACCTGATAATTCTTGCATTTATAGAGCCTTCAGGTAGACCTTCTTTTTCCTTATTCTCGTAATCGTTATATTTTTTCCATCTATTGCCCGAAACCTGAAAAGGATATTGTTTTGAACCTCCTATGCAGTTGTTGCAGTAATCAAAATCGCCTCCTTTCGATGGGTTTCCGTAAAAAGTCATTGCTGCCCTCGGATCAATATATGGGTCGCCTGATTCATCTTTATATGTAAATGCATTTACAGCAGCATCGGAAATAAAAACATTCTGCCAGTCGTTCCAGCCATATTCCATTGCCCGACCACTGTGTGTAGCTCCTCCGCCCCACCATTCCTGGCCGCCAAACATATACCAGGGATTTGTACCCGGTACATATTCGAGTTGAACTTCAAAAACCGATTCGGCATTATTCTCATTTACTGATAAAAATTTCTTTCTATACTTTGGAACCAACATATAGGAGTATGGAGGTTTTTCGATTACCGAAAAAGCAGTTTCAGCCTCCTGCCATTTTTTTTGATAGAGGTATGCTTTTCCAAGAAGAGCAATAGCTGCCCCACTGGTGGCTCTGCCTTTGTTGTATTCGTCATACGACACTGGTAGTTCCGTTATAGCCTGATTCAAGTCTTTTTCTACTATTTGCCAGATCATTTGAATACTGTCGGCACGGGGGGAGGTAAATTCATACCTGTCCTCCCACGATTCCTTAACAGGAACCCTGCCAAACTGAGTAACCAGTTGAAAGTAAGCCCAACCTCTCAGAAAACGGGCTTCTCCCAAAATACGGGTACGCAGATTTCTGTCATTGTCTGTTGATGGCACCCACTTCCCAACTTTATCAAAAACCAGGTTGGCACGTAATATAATTCGGTAATATGATCGCCAGAGCTTATTAATGTGCTCGTTTCCGGGGCCATAAGTAAAGTTGGCGAATTCGGACAGAGCTCCTTGCAGGGGAGGAGCTTGCTCAGCTTCATTCCCTATAAGATCGAAGATAAAATAATATTCTCTTGCAAATAATCCCTGAAAATAAAAACCGGCATATGTTGCATTAATGGCTTGCAGACACTGATCTGAATTGGTAAAATAGGTATCTTCGGTATATGAATTTGGGTTTTTCAGGTTTAGCTGATCTTCATTACAGGCTGCAAGAATTATGATAATGAGAAAAAATATCTTCGTTTTCATACAAAAGTTTTTTATTTGTTAAAGCCAAAGACCCTTTTTCCATAAGATAATGGGACACATGTATGATAATAATTCATTAATGTGCAGATCCAAAAGGGGTTTTAGGTAAGCTTGGTAAAATGCTTTTATCAATATTCGTAGCATTCATAAAATTAAAAGTTTAGCTGTGCACCCATTAAAAATGTTCGTGGCTGTGGATATTGACCGGCATCAATACCTCTTCTCAAATTATAGCGCTGACTATCACCAGAGTTCTGGGCTCCTATTTCCGGATCATAACCTTTATAACTTGTATAGGTATAGAGGTTTTGAGCTGAAATATAAATTCTGAGACCCGTTACTCCATTAAGCAAAAGTTTTGATATCATACTTGTTGGAATTGTATAACCAAGGCTTAAGGTTTTTATTCTCCAATAGGAGCCATCTTCTATATAACGGGTGGATGGCCGCAAATTCTTGTTTGGATCGTTTGCCACAGCACGCGGCACTGATGTTATATCGCCTGGCGTTTTCCATCTATTTAAAACCTCACTGGTAGCATTGAAGGGACGTATCATACCGGTGAGCCAGTATGTATTAAAGGCACTGAATATCTTATTTCCATAAACTCCGCTTAAGGTAAGAGATATATCGAATCCTTTGTAACTGGCATTTGATGTTATTCCATAAATTAATTTGGGTACTGGATTTCCAATCATTGTGCGGTCCTTATCACTGATATGGCCATCTCCGTCGAGGTCTTTGAAGCGTATGTCACCCGGCTGTGCAGCTTCCTGATACTTTGTTTCGGCTATACCTGATGCTATAGTTGCCATTTCGTGATCACTGTCAATTTCCTGCTGATTATTGTAAATACGGTCCACAACAAAACCATAGAAATATCCAATAGGCATTCCCACTTCCGTTCGGGTAATATTGTAACCAAAATCCCATGAACCATCTACAATGGGTTGTCCCTGACCAAGAGAAGTAACTTCATTTTGAATATAGGCAGCATTTACGGTCACGAAATATCTGAGTCGTCCTTTGTTATTTTGTATTGTAACAGAGGCTTCAACACCTTTATTCTCAACACTGGCGGCATTAATCGTCGGATCACCTCCTCCATCATTTAAACCCATACCGATAGAGGGAGGAATTGGAACCTGCACAAGGATATTTTTTGTATTTTTTATAAAGTAATCTGAAGAAATGGTGAGCTGATTGTCAAAGAAGCCCATATCTAAACCGAAATTCAGGGTTGATGCGGTTTCCCACTTAGCAAATGGGGATGGCAATGAATTTACCGTAACACCTTTAACAGTTTTTTGAGGGGATCCAAAAATATAATTTATATTGGAGGCATGAAGGCTTGACTGATAAGCATAATCCCCAATAAGGTCGCTGCCACTCTTTCCCCATCCAATTCGCACCTTTAAGGTACTTACTTTTGAATACCAGTTACGGAAAAAATTTTCCTGATTTATTTCCAGCCGGCGGAAAATGAGGGAAAATTGCCCCACCGGTTTTGTGGAGAGAATCTGGGACTGGCATCTCTGCGGAAATTTGCTGTTAACAAATATCTATCCTTGTATGCATAATTGATTCTCCCAAAATAGGAAATCAAAACAGTTTGCCATGAACCGGTAGCATTCCCATCAATTCGGGTGTAATCGGCTACCTGCTGAACCTGAATCTCCTCATTCGAAAAACCCCGACCCTCTACAGCCAGATATTTCCCCGATGACTTAACAGGTAAGGTATTTCCAGCAATTATAGAAAGTTGTCTTTTCTCGTTCGAAAGTTCATATTCCAGCGTTTGTTCAACTGTTGGAGATATTCCCCAGCTATAGCTTTCGTAGAGAATTGAAGGAGATTTTAAATTGCTGTTTTCATTTTCTTTTGTAAAGCTGAAATTATAACCATGTGTATAGTCTAATCCAAAATTTACTTTATAACTGAGTCCGTTCAATACTTCAAAATTTGCATAAATATTCCCCAGAAGTCTGAATGACCGGTTTACTTTATTAGCAAGATAAACCTGAGCAACAGGATTAGCTGCGTCGTTTAAATCGTCAATACTGGTAGCTTTGCTATATCCGCCCAGATTGGTTTCATCTTTTACGGGTAAGTAAGGAGGAATTCGAAGGGCTGAAGAAAAGAGTCCACTTTCAATAGGTCTCAGATTGGTATAGGATAAACCGAAGTTTTCTCCGATTTTCAACCTTCTTAATAGATTAAATTCGGCATTCGACCGGATGGAGTATCGCTCAAAGCTGTTTCCGATAATCGTCCCGTTGTGTTTGGTATAACCACCCGAAAATGCATATTTGAAAAAACCATTCCCTCCTGATATCTGCAACGAATGGTCCTGAATCTGTCCGGTTCGGAATATTTCGTCCTGCCACTTAGTGCGGTCGGTTGTTGCATAACTTGTAAAGTTACCATTACTATATAGTTTTGGTGGTAAAATTTCGCTGAGGGATTTTTCGGGATTTGCATTTTGGACAACATCTTTACCAGGTCCAGATATTCGGTTGCATTTAGGATATCAAGTTTTTTGCGTGGCGAAGAAATACCTCTGTAACTGTTAAATGAAAACCTTGGTTTTCCGGTTTTGCCTTTTCGGGTGGTATAATTAATACCACGCCCGTTTGCTTGCTCTAGTACCATATATTGCTGCTGTTGACGCGTCTTTCAAAATTTGGATAGATTCAATATCGTTGGGGTTTATCATGGCAAGCGGATTTGACTGATCGTCGCCATTGCCGCGAAATGCAAGACCGTCGATCACGTATAACGGATCGGTATTGTAAAGTGTTCCAACACCTCTTATTTTGATGGAAACCCCAGCTCCGGGCAAACCTGAGTTATTAATTACCTCAACACCTGCTGCTTTGCCCTGAATCATCTGATCGAAGCTGATATATCCCCGGTCGGCCAATTCCCGGTTTGTTAAGGAGCTGATAGACCCTGTCACATCTCCTTTTTTCTGGCCGCCGTAACCGACTACTATAACTTCATCGAGCCGGCCAATATCGGTGTACATACTGATATTGAGATTTGTTTCACCATTAAGCGGAACCCGTTGGGATACAAATCCTATAGATGAAAAAATGAAGGTTACATTTACCGAATCCACGTCTATGGTAAAACGTCCGTTAATGTCGGTTGAGGTCCCATTTCTGCTACCCTCCTGAACAATATTTACTCCGATAAGGGGCTGCCCATCGGTTGCCGAGATAACCGTTCCGGTAATAATTGGTTTGAGCCTGGTTGTTTTGTTTTTTACAGGAGTAATTACAATCATATTCCCATATATGGCATAGCTGGCATCAAATTCGGAGATTACTTTATCGAGGAGCTGACTTATACTTACGTTTTTAGCATTCAGGGAAATTTCTTTCGAAACATCAATCTGACCTACTTTATAAAAAATATTAAAATCACTTTGTTTTTCGATGATATTGAATACGTCTTCAATAGTACCATTCTCAAGTTTAATATCGAACTTCTTATCCTGCGAGAAAGCAGATATGAAGGAGGACATAACCATGAACACAAGTAGTAGTAAGCAATTAAAATTACTCTTTCTCATTAAATGGGATAGAAGCATAAATGTAAATAAAATTCCTAATTGTACCTTTTAAACAAGCTATTTTTTAATGGCTTAAAATAATTCACTCTGATTTCAAATCCCAATCTTTTTACACTACCTTATCATCAATTTCGAAGGTAGAACAACAATATTCCGCTCTTATCCGTCAAATACTTCTTTTTTCAATAACGCTTTCTTCTATATTAATGGTTACAAGTAAAAGGAAAGAGCATAAGAAATGTTGAAATTAATTCAAATTTTGTCATGGAAATATATTGAGTTTCTGTTTGGTAAAAAATAAAAAATTCTCCTTTTTAAAGAAGAATTTTTCCAGAATGTTATAATGAAGTTGAAAGCAGAGTGTCCAAAAAGTCTAAACTGAGTGTCTTTTTTAGTTTGCTAATATTCTATTTTTTAAGAGAATAAAATAAGATACAAGTTACCATGTTTCCACCTATCCATTTTTATAAAGGACGATTAAGGATTTTCCCTCGCGAAGCAGGGTACCTTGAGATTCAGTCATGCATTACTGTTCCATATTTTACAACGGTGTATGTTGAATGAAGTATCGCCATCCGCAGCAATGGTTTTATGTTTGCAATTTATGTCTGTTAATCACGACCAAAGGCTACGTTTTTGGTAATACCCAATAAACTATCAAGGTTTATGGGAAGTATCGCAGTTTTGGTATAATACAGCCATAAACCCCCTCCTAAAGATATTAGCTGCACAGCTTCCTGCATCAAAGCTTAATGGTTTTGAAGTTCCAATGCCTGATTTAAATAGCAAAAAACTGTACTTATGTATTATTTGGTGAACTTTTAAAAAAACCTGAATGGTTTGCAATCATACTTGTGCTATAAAGATAGCATAGGTTCACCATAACAGTAATATATACAACAAAAAACCGCCTCAACAATAGCTGAGACGGTTTTACATCTATGGGTAATCTATTCCTCTACTTTAATCGTTATGGTTTTCTCATCCCTGCTGGATTCATCTGAGTCCATTTCACCCCAACTGGTCGATATCATGGTAGCCTTGTAAGTTCCGGCTTTCCAATATGTATAAACAAGGTTTTTGCTGCTTGAAAGTAAATTTCCTTTTTGGGTAAAATCCTTGTTTTTGTAACGCTCATAATCGGAAGCTGAAACTTTGTATCCCCATTCTAAAGGATTACCAGAGGCATCTACCTTAGTTGCAACACGAACACGGCAGCTGTCACCTGTCCAGATAGCCTGTAAATCGCCTTTTCCTTTAAATTCAAATTCAACAAAAGCAATCTTTTGATCTACACCATCAATTGTTTTTTGAACATTTTAACTGTGAGACTTTCTGAGCTGCTTACCACTCTTACCTTATCACCGTCTAACTGGTGAGCGGTAAAGCTTGCATCAGCTTCTTCAACTTTAGATGTCTTTGAACAGCTAACAATGGTAGCTATTGACAGATAAAAGAATTATGTTTTATTATTTTTCATATTTATATTTTTATGTTTTAGAAACTCAGAAAATATCCATGGTTGTTTATCATGGACATTCCCTATGAATTATCTTTTTAAAGATTAATTCCAGCCGTTTGGAACTTCCATTAACTTATTAACATCTTTTTCCCTTTGTGGAATAGGAAGTAATAAGTTTTTTTCAGAGAAGTTTCCTGTTTCGCCCTGAGTTGTTTTTTCACCATTCAGAATCGCTACGAAATCGAAAATTTTACCGTTTCTGTGCCAGCGAAGAAGGTCGAACCAACGTTGCTGTTCACCACAAAGTTCAATTTCACGCTCTCTTTTCAGAATATTCATGGCAGCGGTTTTGTCGCCTAATGAAGCATACTGGATTGCCCCAACTCTTTCACGAACCTGGTTAATCTGAGTTAAAGCATCGGCAATTTTATTATTCTGGATATAACTTTCGGCCAAAAGTAATTTAACATCTGCTAAACGGGTAATAACGGTACTGATTTGTGATTCGGGACCTCCTTCTGAAACCTTAGCTTCATACTGTTGGTATTTTTTCCATCTGTAACCTTTTGGTGCAGTTGGATTAGCGTCCCCTGTATAAGTAACCGGAGTGTCGAAAGGATATGCTCCTTTTTTGCAATCCATGTCGCCGCCATAACCACCATCGCCGTAGAATGTATAGAAAGCACGGGGATCTACAT
>JAAUTT010000078.1 GCA_012031335.1 Bacteroidales bacterium
TTCTGTGATTCACAAACAAATATCCCTACTGATTTGTCCATTTGTACGTACGAAGAATAAGTGGAGATGCGTATCGCCGCCCTATCGTGAGCCGAGTCCTGAGTCTGATCGTTTTTCTCTTTTTGTGTTTGTTTCCGCTCACTCTCTGTCGTTTCGTTTTGTTGCACTCTTCTTCTTTCTTTTTTTCAAAATCAGTTTTTAATAATTTTTCAATAATTTGGAAATACTCGGTTTTTGAAAGAACATCAATTAAATTTTTGTATCACTTCTATAATTGTCCTCTGTTATTCTTTTAGTATTATGCCCAAACCTGGCCGTTTCGTAATCTCTAATATCATCAATTTGACTTTTGTGATATCGTTTACCATCTACTTCGATAATAACAGCACTTCGTTCTTTTAAATCTTTTTCCTTATGATAAATAGTATTCTTTATAACGTTTTTATAATATGGAGCTTCGAAAGAAAAATCAACTCTTCCATTATCACCTCCGTCATTTGTTAAAGTCTTTTTCTCTCTTTGATGCTGAAAAAACTGAATTAAGTATTTTTTATTTGCTGGAATTCCATTAAGAAATGCTCTTTCAAAATTACTTCCTAAATCTTCCTTATATAATTTCGGAATATCTGGTCTGGCATCAACTATATGTAACGCAGAAAAGAAATCCTCTGATTTAAAATCATTTGATATTAAGTTTAGCTTTGAAGAAGTGTTATAGCTACAAATTGTGGGATTCCCTCTTGTTATAATATTATTTGTAACAGCTAAAAGTGGAGGTATATGTTTAGGGTTTTTTAAATCTAAATCAGTTATTACATCAAATGTTGAAACGAATTCGAGTAATCCAATAGTTTTAAACTTTAATTCCTTATTGTTTTTTAGCTCAAGGATGCTATCAAAAACTTTTTTAGTAAGATAACTAGCTTTGAATTGCATTATTTATTTGTAACTACTTTAATTAATCTACCAACGGCTTGCATCAATAATTCAAAATCAGAAGTACTCAGCTTATCGTATTCAATGTATCTCTTTTTACGGGAATACAAGGATTTTAATCCTGAAATACTAAAAAGAACTTCCAAATATTCATTATATACTTTTTCTGGAATCTGACAGTCTTGTGCCATTGTGGAAGTAATCATTGAAATATATGTGGGATATATATCCAGAATTGTAATCCATTTATCGTTAATGCATCTTTAACACTGAATCCCATTACTCCCCAGTATAAGAACAATTCGGGATTATTTAACCATTCATTTATCCAAATATCAAGTAATGGCGCTTTATCAGCCCTGCATTGTGAGATAAATGTTTCTTTGTTGGTTTTTGTCTTAGGTTGCTGTTTCTCATCTTCTAATTGAATATCCACTTTAGGCTTTTCATTATTGTATTGAACCCTTATTATACCTCTTACAATTTCAACCGTTTTACCAACAATGTCAGGTATTAAAATTATACCATCATTACATCTGAATAATTTCATCTCAATTAATGAAAGTGAAAAATTTAATCCCGGGGAGGATTGAATAGTATCGGACAAAAGCATCAGATTAGGTGATATTTTATCACCAACAATACTCAGTTTTAAACATCCTTCGTTCAGTTTTTTATTCAGCTGTTCTATTAAATCGGTACTTTTACCCGGAAATTCTTTTTTGATTATTTCTTCTAATGATAAAATTTTATTACTGTTTATACTTTTTTGGGAAGTTATTATGGCATCATTTAAATCCATAAAATTCCACTTACTTAATTCCTTGGCGTAATCAATAACTTGAGCTAATACTGTTCTTGATTTTTCAGGATTCCTCCAGAGCTTTGTTTCAACAACAATTAAATCTGCTTCAGATGTTAATAATAATACATCAATAAAACCTGCTCCGCTATCTATTTCTCTACCTAATGAAATAATTTTCAGATTCGAATCAAATGGATTTTCAATAGGATAACATTGAGGGTTTTCATGAATAATATTTTGAAGCCAATCTTCACTAAAAGTAGAGGTAGATTCATCAATTCTTGTGAGTTCCCTGGATTTGGTTCCGGAAATGATTAAAGGTTTTATGATCATGATGTAGGTTTTAGTTTTGTTTTATTTAATTTCTGGTATTTCCAGATTTCAAAATCCAAATCTCTTAACGGATAATTGATTTTATAAGCTGCTTTTTCCAAAATATAAAGAGATTGAACAGCTGTAACTTCTTTTCCAATAACATTTGAGATAAATGCTTTTATATGAACATCGGGTTTTGTTGTCTGTGCACCAAAAAGCATCCTTAAGTATTGAAAACCTGCTAATCCGAAACCTTTTATTCCTAAAAAATACGCATCTCCAGGTCTTGCATTTTCGGCCCAGTTTTTACACCTAGTTAATTGGTCACCCGATTCATCATTAGCTATTTCAAGTAGCAAGTACTCACAAACCTCTTTTATTATTATCTCACGCTCAGTATGATTATAGTTCAATTCTGCATTAATAAATTCACCTTCTGAATATTTTTTGATCAATTTCAGGAGATCTTCAATATTAAAGCAACTTGGATTGTTAATTCTAAATCTTTCAACTCTGGGTTTTACAACTTCTTCATATTTTCTGTTTAATGACAGCACACAATCCAGAATATTTAATGAAGGATTTTTCCAATCATAATTTGAGTTAGGTATTACTTTAGTAAATCTATTTTTTAATTCATTAGCAACTCTATCGATATCAGATATTATTATCATTTACAAATATTTTTGTTTCAAGATGATTAATTATGCTTTGAATCTGTTCTATAATTTTAGGTTCAATTGAATTTATCTCTCCATGAACAACTAGATTTCTGAACCTATTAATGTTTTTGAGGTCATGATATTGCTTTTCATTAATTAAAAGCTGACGAAATAAACCATATATCAATGAATTTAAACTATCAAGCTTTTCTTGTCCCCTATTATTAATAAAGTTTACATTCTTTTCTTTAGCAATTTTACGAATGAGCTGTTCAAGTTCAATAAACTTATCTAAAAATTTAATCCTTGGTATAGTATTAATTGATTCTTTTTCAAAGGCCTCATTATCCTCTTTTATAAGTTTAGCAGCAGTAAGTTTTATTTTATTTGGATTTATTATGTATATCACAAAAAAAAATAGCTAAAGCAATTGTTATAAAATTAATCAATCCAACAAATCCAGTTAAAATTCCTAACCAATAGCCCAGTTGATATCCATTAAGAAACAATAAACTTAAACTGGATGCAATTGATATTCCCGTTAAAACAAGGAGTGCAAATATTCTTCTGTAATATTGATTTTTAATCTCATTATTTATCTCTTCGAGAGTTTCATCCAGTTCAACTGCTTTATCTAATCTTTCATAAGCAAAGAATAATCCTGCCGTTAAAAATCCGGTAAAAGCTGCAATTGATTGAGCTGAAGAACTGAATAACCAATATATGTTATCGGGTCCGTTTTGCATTAGTTTTGATATACTAATTTTCCAAAGACGTTAAAAGTAATCAAGTTGAAATTAGGATCACAATATACAAATAATTCTCTTCAATTATTTTTCCAAAATAACTGTCATTCATTCAAAAGCACCACTGTAGTGTGATTCAAGCTAAAATAATTTACAGGTAAAAAGAAATGGTAAGTATTACATGAACTTAGATTTAATCTGAAAACACTTAAAAACAGAATGTTATTTTTACTAACCCCAACACTAACCCAATAACTGGCGGGTGCCTGCTTGTGCCCCCAAATAATTGATTCATGAATTTCATGAACTATTTTTCATTTACTTTTAATTTTAATATATTTTACAGGAAAATAACTATGACAAACATTATTCGGTTTCAACTAACTCTGATACAAAGTATATTACTTATGGCTTACGGGATTGGAATGCTTTTTTCAATATTTTTTTAATTCCGGTTTTTGGTGGTAATGATTTTTGCAATTATTCTGTTTTCAGGGAATTTACGTCTTGGGAGTCTATTTCCCATTGCCTTTGCAATTCTTCTAATTGGATATATTTTTAGAATTCAGCACTGGGTTGGCTCTGCTTTTATACTATCTATCGGAATACTAATTTTTGTTATAGCAACCACTCTAAAACTCATTAATAATGCTTATGAATTAAGCCTTATTCTTTTATACATCACCTGCTTGATCTTTGCTTTAGCTATGTTATTAAAGATTTTTCACTATCCATTTTTTTTGGATTTTTTATTATTGGGTTTATATCTCTTTCAATTTCTTATTTAATAAGATTTGTATTAAAATCTTATAAAAACTTTGAAGATTATAATAAACTTTTACTGGTGATCTTCTGGTCTGCGGATGCTGTTTTTTACATATTCCATTGGTTTGGAGGAGATTTACTACATGTTTTAACTATTATTCTCTTTTGGACATGGTTAATTTATTCTTTGGTCAGGGAAATTAATAAGAAGAAATCAATTACTAATAAACTGAAAAATGGATTCATTGCCTAAACTTTTCGTACTGGGATTGTAGTGAGAGCTTAGAATGCCTCAGCCACCAATAATGAGTTGCCTGAGGCTATATACGGCAACGACAACGGGAAACTCAGTCACCAATCTAAGCTGACCATTAATACCGTTTACAAATCCACCCCTCCACTGCAATCAAGACATGCAAGTGCGTATGCGTCATATTCATCATAAGCCGGGCCCGGTATTCCGTTAATTACAATTATCCGGTCAAGCCTTATAAGTGAACCTGTATCCAATAATAAATACTCCGCATTTTCTTTATTCCTTACTATGCTTTCAATTTTGCCTTTTGCATCTTCAAGATTATTGTTTTTGTCAAAAAAGAAAACTATACTATCCGACTTTTCTTTTTCCTGTTCAATAAGATCGAAAAAAGAAGGATTTATGGGACTATATGTATTTCCATATTGAATTTTTTAATAAACAGGATCGGGCCAGTAAGGTTTTGTCCTCTTTCAATCATTTATCAACCATGATAAGTATTAGATTGTTCACCGGGTAGAATTACTGGATGTGCCTGAGGCCGGAAATTTCTTAGTTATGATTTCAGTTTTTCTTCTAAAACTTTTACAAATTCTGCATGTTTTTTAGGATTGGTTTCCTTCAGCTTTTTAAGATTTTCAAGTTTCCATTTAACCGCAGGAAAATCTTTCAGATTCTCAACAGGAAATAGCTTCCAATCGGGTTCACCATTTTTAAAACTTAACAGGAAAGATTTATCTGTTTCTTTTAATTTGGAATGAATTTCATTTAAAAGTCTTTTTCGGGTGTTTTCGTATTCTTCATATGAAAACGGGGCTGCAGTCATTCCGGAAAATTGATTTTCAAAAGTTTCTTTTTGATCTGAAAGATGAGGAAACAACACTTCATTTATTGGGCGCATATGACTTAGAAGAGCTGTGAGAAAACCAATTTTTATATCATCAGTGTAACCTTCATTTTCAAATAATAAATGAACATCAAACAGGTCGCGCGGATGCTGTCTGTCCAAAGCTGCACAAATTTTTCCTCCATAAAGTTCTGCTTGCGATACTACATTTATGGCAGCAAACTTTTTAAATTCTTTCTGAACTGTTTCTGAAACCTGAAGTAAGCGAACAGGTTGTATAATTCCCCGGGTTGTGGAATTAACCTCAATTTTGATTTGAGCTTTGTCCAGTTGACAATGAAGTTTAATATCTTCGTTTTCTCTCAGGGCAGGAGTAACTGTTAAATTCTTAACTGATTTTTCCAGATTCTGCTTGATTCGACTCAGTCCTTCAGAAATATTATGCAAAGCAGTTGATCTGTCATCAAAAGGTAAATATGTCAAATCGATATCTACCGATAATCTTGGCATATCCAGAACAAACAGATTGATGGCAGTGCCTCCTTTTAGAGCAAATATTTTTTCTTTTGCCACATGTGGTAATACCTGTAAAAGAAGGTCAGCCTGAGCCCAGTATTTAGCGAAGATCATAATCCTGCCAGTTCTTTAGGTATAGAAATATTAAACTGGGAAACATATATACCGCCTTTTACGACACTTCGGTCACCATGGCCAAGAGAAATTTTTGAAAGATCGATAAAAGAAAGCCATTGGTGATTAGCTTTATGGGCCATGTAAAGAAAAAGTCTTTTTACTTTTACAGACTTGCATAATTCAAGTAATTGCTGAAGTTCACCAGGACGTAAATTTGTTAAACCTTCAAATAATTGATAACATTCAATTAGATCAAACTGATCGGGCGCCAGGTACAAACATTCAAGTATTGCTCTTTCCGGTGAAGATATTTGAATAGAGAAATTTTTTTCTTCATTTTTAACCAATCCGATTTCAGAGGGGAGCATTGAAGTTTTTATGTGTTCTATCTTTACATTCCAGTTATATTGAAGGAACCATACAGGTAATTTTATTTGAGGAGAAAACAGGTGAAGAGTTTCTTCACCTAAGCGAACATAATGAGCCAATCCCTGCAATGATAGGGCGGAAGGACCACCAACATGGACCGGTAAATTAGCCTGGGTTTGTATTGCAAAAAGCCCTCCTTGCCATTGAACCTGATCTTTTGGTCTTTTAAATGCTCCTGTTCCAACACTTTCTAACCATCCGCTCTTACGATAATACTTTTGAAGGTCATAAGAGATTCCTTTTTTTTCCAGCCATGAAGCTAATAAGACCGTTCCGGGTATATGTTCCTCTAAAGGTTCTTTAATTTTTTATCTGTATTGGTAGTCATACTACCAAAAATAGAATATTTTTAATGTTAAACCAAGAATTTCATTAAATAATTACAAACTTAGGTAATAATACTACCTAAATTGAAATAATTTTAATGATACTATGTTAATGAACTATTTTTCATTTTAATATAATTTTTATATTTTCAAGAAAATTATCTATGGGAAATATTCATCGATTTCAGTTAACCCTGATACAAAGTATATTACTCATGGCTTACGGCTTCGGAATGATGTTTTATTCAGTTTTTTCAAATCCGGCCGGTTGGGTCATAATGATTATTGCTATTATTTTGTTTTCAGGAAATTTACAGTTTGGAAAATTATTTACCATCGCATTCGTCATACTGCTGATTGGCTATATTTTTAAAATTCAACATTGGAAAGGCTCTGCAATTTTAATAGAAACCGGTATGCTTGTTTTTGCAATTGCAGCCTTTTTTAAATTCATTTATAAAACTTATAAATTAAACCTCATTCTGTTATACATTTCTTGTTTGATTATTGCCACTGCTATTCTCTTAAAACTATTTCACTACCCTTACCAGTTTGAATTTTTTATTACAGGGTTTTCTCTTCTTGTCATTTCTTACTTGTTCAGGTGAGATAAGAACTTTGAAGATTATAATAAGCTATTATTGGTGATCTTTTGGTCTGTTGCAGCTATATTTAATATATTTCATTGGATCGGAGGAAATTTTCTGTCTGTATTTACTGCTATTTTCTTTTGGACCTGGCTAATTTATTCTTTGGTCAGGGAACTTAAAAAGAAAAAAACAAGTGGATTGTTCACATAACTTTTTGTAGTAATCAACACCTTTTATCCTTTGAACCTCCATCAAAAGCAACCAAATTAAACTGCTCCCTCATCCGGCTCCTGACCCTTATCTCGTAAGGTCTTCAATTTCGTTGCTGTCGAGGTTGGTTGTAATATGTGTAATCATCCCCGGGTAATGAAAAGGTCGTACCTGGATAGCATGATCTCTGCCATTACATTGCAGTTATTGCCGTAATATTTCAGGTTGTTTTCGGTGCCCAGATCATCGAAACAATAGTTTTGGGCGTGTCCTGGGTAAAGGAACTGCGGCTGTATTTTTGGATTACGGAATAACCGTCCCGGATAAACTCAAAACTTACATCACGGCAGGATTTTAAAACAAATCGTTCTTCAGGTTTTTGGAAATGCCTGAGGATATTCATTAAAGAAGTTTTACCGCATCCGACGGGACCGGAAAGTAAAGAAGAAAAATTAATAAAGGATAATATTTACTAATCTTAGAATGCGGGTAAAAATTTGTTTTGCACTGTATAACTGAATATTCTGGAGTATAGTGTACAACTCATTCCGGGGTATAGTGTACAACAGACATGATATAAAATGTTAAAAATGTTTTTATAGATCAGTAAGATCAAAACTGTAATCATATTTTATCAGTTGTCTGCCTGATTCAAAATTTTCTTTCCATGCCTTTTCTTTATGACTTAAAGCAATCATACTATTAGTGCTTGTTCTTTGAAATTTTTTTGCAACTTCTTTAATAGTGTATACTCATCGGCAGTTAAAATACCTTCTTCAAATTTTCTTTTAGGATTTAAAATGAATTGTTCCCCAATATTCCCATCTTGAAATTCTATGTGATTTATTATCACATCTTCATTATTGCTGATATATTCAAAATACTCTGAAAATTGTTAGGAACTGGTCCCATATCTATTGCTCTATACCTAACACCACTTATTGAAAAACAAGTCTTTTTGAAATGAAGGAAATCGGCATAAAAAAGAAGTTTATTAAGTTTTGTTTTCCAAGGTTGTAATTCTTTTGCAAAATAAACAACCATCTCAGTAAATTTAGCCAAATTAGGTGTTTTAAAACCTGAATAAATATCAGGGTTCCTTGATCCAAGTAAATAATCTATCAGGTGAAGTTTAAATTGACCTGCATTTTCAGCTTCAATAATTTTTTCTATGTGTTTCTTAATTTTATTTAGTTCATTTTCCGAATAAACACCACTAATCTCAACTAATTCCAGAAACTTAACAGGATCTTTTGCTACATGAATTAATCTTGCATTTGATTCATTTGGTACTTCACCTGCTTCATAATTTCGATATGTATTTTATTCCAAAACCTAAAAACTTCTGACATTTTGGAAGCAGATAAACCATATTTCTCCCTTATAGATATAATCTCATCAGGGAAAGGCAGATTATGTGCCACCCTGAATTGATTATAAAGTTGGTTGAGGTTAATCTCATCCAATTCTTCATTAGTAAATTGTTCTTTTGAATCCTTACAAAGGAAAAAATGATAATTGACATCGAATTTTTCTTTACGAAATATCAATGTTCTGATTTCATTTTGCAGGATCATTTCCTTTCCTGTAAAAGGGCTTTTCATAAGTTTAAAATTTTATTTAAGAAAATTAAAATAAGTATCATTTTGTTTTCGATACTACTTTTTAAATGGATAAGTTAATGAATACTCAGATATATGGAAGGAAATACATACTGGTCTATCTGAAAAATCTCCAAGTGTGATTTTAATATAAATTTCTTTTCCTTTAACTTCTTTTCCAAAAACCCACATTTCCATTCCATCATAATGTTTTTCGTTTAAAGGTCCGTCAGAATAATCTTGAATAATTAAATTTTCAATTATCCTATCTCTTTCCGATGCTTTTAATTCTAAATCAGCAAGAGTTTGAGCGTTTTTTGATCGATCATCCAAATATAATATACCCCAGACTTTAGCCTTCTGCTTCAATAGTCGAAGAAACTTTTCGACCTTTTCTTTGTCACTCATGATTCTGCATGCAAATGTAATACCATTTTAACTATAAAGTTTAAATTTATGCTAAAATAACATATTTTTTAACTTTATAGTTATTAATTGCAAATTTTAGCTAAAATATATTATTTATAACCCTTTTATCTTTTGAACTCCCATTAAAAGCAATCAAATTAAAACTGCTCTCGCATCCGGCTCCTGACTCTTACAAACCAAAGCTCTTAACAATTCGATTTCTCTGGTAAATCAAATGATTCATTTTCTGTAAGCGTGACTACTAAGCAGTTAACGTCTACTTGTGTTTGCGGAGTTGCTTACTAATGACTGAACTGGTTTTCTGAATCAAACAATGTCTAATTGCTGATATTTGGTCTTTAGGGTACCTATATAAGCTGTCTTCATATCCTCTGATAAAAAAGACTTTTCAATCCATCCAATAGCATTTGGCATATTTTTCAGCATCCGTTTGAATGTGCTTTCTATTTGTTTATCTGTTAAATCCAAACTTTTCCCAAACCTTATAAAGTTTTCTTTTGATAGTTTTTTCTTTTTCCCTTCAATGGTTAAGGCCATTTTCTTCCTTATCATCGGGTAAAATTATGGCAACATTTAACAGATCATAGGCCGGTGCTAATACCCACCCCGAAGCACCTCTGATCATAGAAAAGTTCTTAAGATGCATATCGTTATTTCCGGTTAAGAAACAGAACAAGGCTAATTCGAAGTAGAAAATTTTATCCAGCATGGTATTCTGGGAATAACTATGCAATGCCTTACCCACTTTCTCCATGGAGCTTTTGTATTTATCGAAAGCTTCGGTAATCTGAAACATATCGAGCATGTGAATTTTTTGTCCATTTTCAGTTCTGTC
>JAAUTT010000079.1 GCA_012031335.1 Bacteroidales bacterium
TAGTCGACTCGGCATTGAGTACTTATTGATAACTATTATTGTTTATCCTTGTTATCAGTGTAATTCGTGGCCCTGTTGATTGCAAATATGATTTCACGTAATATTGGGAAAATTCAGGTGGCAGCTCAAAGATTGGCCATTGGAGATACGAATCTGGATCTTGATATTGATAGTAAAGATGAAATAGGGAAACTGGCCGAAGCCTTTAGGAATCTTGTAAATACCATGGACAATATTACTTTGAGTGCAAAAAGATATCAGAAGGTGATTTATCGGTAACCTTGGAAAAAAGGTCGCAAAACGATGAGTTACTTGGTTCACTTAGAGATATGGTAGTTCGTTTAAATGATATTGTAGGGCAGGTAATTGAATCGGCAAATAATGTTGCCATAAGTAGCAGTGAATTGAATACTACAGCAACACAACTGTCGCAGGGAGCCAACGAACAGGCATCATCTGCTGAAGAAATTTCATCTTCTATTGAAGAAATGACAACAACAATACAGCAAAATACTGACAATGCTGTGCAGACAGAAAAGATTTCTGTTGTATCTTCTCAAAGTATTGAAGAGGTAAATCATGCATCATTAAAGAGCCTTGATGCCATACGTCAAATTGTTGAAAAAATTAAGGTTATTAATAATATAGCTGAAAAAACAGATATTCTTGCCATCAATGCCGCTATTGAGGCAGCACGGGCAGGCGAACATGGTAAGGGATTTGCAGTAGTAGCTGCTGAAGTCAGAAAGCTTGCTGAAATCAGTCAAAAGGCAGCCATAGAAATAAACCAATTTTCGGCAGGAAGCCTTAAAATTACAGAAGACACAAGTAAACTAATGGCAAATATGATTCCCGATATCAAAAGAACCTCTCAGCTGGTACAGGAAATTGCGGCATCATCGCAGGAACAAAGTGCCGGGGCAAATCAAATTGCCAAAGCAATAGAACAGTTATCACAGGTTACTCAGCAAAACTCAGCTGCAGCAGAAGAAATGAGTTCAAATTCCGAAGAACTAGCCAGTCAGGCCGAAGTTCTAAAAGAAACAATATCGTTTTTTAGAACAAGTAAGGAATCGCAGATTTTAATTCCGAAAAAAACTAAGCAAATGAGAGCATCGGAAAAAACAGTTGTCAATAATAACAACCATAAAAATGAAAGTAGAGGAATTGAGTTGAATATTGAACCAGATAAAAAAGATTTTCTTTTTGAAAAATATTAAGAATTTTGCCTCTTCAAATTTCCCTTTCAGGGCCATAGCATCTCGCTATGGCCCCTTTTTTACTTCAAAATTTTAATTTAGAGTTCACTTTGCTATAATGCTAGTTTTCAAAAGAAAATAGATCAGAAATTCAGCACATCCTTTGGAAAGCAGTCCGTTTAAAACTCCTTTCACTTGATAAAAATTACCTTTTAGAATACTATTAAACATAAAGATAATTATATCTTTCCCAATAAATCCAGTATTTAATTGTTTGATAATCTGTTACCAAAACACCCCAAATAAAACAAAGGCCATCGAATCTTCAACAGCCTTTTGCTAATAATCTGAAATTTATTTTCAGTGGTTTGTCTATTTCACTTTTCTGTGCACCTATTCAAGCGCAGGATTAAATGTTCCGCCCCAGTTATTGTTTTGTTCAATTTTGTTATTTAAATCTATAACCGATTGCTGGATTGGAAAAAAGTAATACTTCTCGGGAAGTGATGTCACCTTTACTCCGGTAAAAGGAATTTGTAATATATTATACTTAAAAATCTTTTCTCCGAAAGTTCATTTTTACCCGCTTTTGCCTTGGCTTCTGAAATAGCCATTTCGGAACCATCGGCATTAACAGCTATCGCTTCGATCCCATTTTTTGTTTTTCCATCCAAACGATTAAGCATTCTTAAACGACGTAGATCCCAAAAATATTTGCCTTCAAAACAGAATTCAATATCTCGTTCAGCTAAAATGGCTTCCCGGATTTCTTCTCTCGAGCTTGCAGTAATCCCATAATTTCCGTCATCGCCGGCTTCGATGCCTGCCCGTTGCCTAATTTCCTTTAATAAGGATAAAGCTATCCCAGACTTTCCGGTTTCATTGGCCGTTTCGGCATAATTTAGCATTACTTCTGCAAACGCATCACAATGTAATCGATACTGTATTGCTCAACTTCCGACTGTAAAAGAGAAAGGTCACTGGCTTTACGAATAAAGAACCCGCTATAGGAATCGAGATTGGTTGAGTTTGTCATTGCTTTTGGGTTAACACCAAAATCATCCAGTACATCAGCTATTCCCAACGAAGTATATTGACGATTACCTTTTTTATTCGAAACTTCATAAAGGGATCCATTCCAAACAATTGATTTATCAAAACGAGGGTCGCGGTTTTCCCAATAATTCTGCAGGAAATCGGCATCAGTTGTGTAGTACTTTCCAGTTGGATCATTATACAATTTACCGTCTTTCATCGGGAACTCCTTCACAAATTCCCAGGTGGGGCATGCAGATGCGTTACCGCGGCTTTCCGATCCGGGACGTACACCATAATCCCATGATGCTGTTTTGTTCGGATACGAATTAATAACAGAAAAAACAACTTCAGGTCCTCTTTCAACCAGAAAAATATCTTCATAATTTTCTGTAAGTGAATAACCAAGACTCTTCAGTTTATTATAAGCCGCTTCGTTTGCTGTGTTAGCCTCTGCCCAATATGCGTTATCCCATGGCTTTCCCGGGTTAAACTGTGGGGAAGCCTTATAAAGCAATACTTTTGCTTTAAAGGCAGTTGCAAAACAACCATCGATTTTTCCAAAATTGCTTGATGTATTCGAAATATGGTCTGGTAATTGCGAAATTGCATCATTTAAATCTTCAATTATAAAATCGAAGCATTCTTTTGTAGAATTTCGTTTAACATATAAATCGTCCTCATTTTTATCCTGAGGCACTGTTAAATAAGGAACTCCTCCATGATAAACAACCATGAAAAAATAGACATAGGCTCTTAAGAATTTTGCCTGGCCAATAATTTCATTTTTAAATTCCTGAGATAGATTTCCTTTATTTACATTAACTATGGCTTCATTAATCAATCTTATGGTTGAATAATCCCAGTACTTAAATTCCCCATTGGTAATGTTTATACGATCAACATAAAAATAAATTCCCGCTAACTGTTGGGTTTTCTGATCGGATGATGCCGACCAGTTGCCAAATACATCATTATAAATATTAGCTAAATAGGCATTAACCAAAGATTCGTTGTTCCATACCATTTCTGCATTTAAGTCATAAATATCTTCAATATCCAAAGTATTACAACTATATGTTAAAAGTGAAACAACCAGCAGTGAAGTATATAATAGCTTTTTCATTGTGTCTTTATTTTACAAGAGTTAAAATTTAATATCAATTCCGAATGTAAATGATTTCATAAGCGGATAAGAGTCGTAGCAATCTTGCTCCGGATCTTGAAACTCTGTCATATCGGAAATTACAAACAGGTTAGTTCCATTAAAAAATACCTGTGCTGAAGATAGTTTAAAGGCACTAATCCATTTTGAGGGAATGTCGTAACCAAGGTTAAGGTTTTTCAAACGTAGGTAAGCTCCGTTTCTAATCCAGAATGACTGATTTCCTGTTCCCGATTCATACCAGCTTTTCCCAATAACCCTGGGATATTTTGCATCGGTGTTATCAGGTGTCCAGACGTCATCGGTCCAGATAGGATAATAAGGTCTTACGGTGCCGCCATACTGACGAATGCCACCATAATCCGAACCACCAAGGTTACTAATCATCCTGTCGTACATACCCACGCCCTGGAAATGTAAATTCAGGCTTATACCTTTCCATTTTAAGTTGGCGCCAAACCCATAGTTTATTCTTGGTGCTCCATTATCGGATAAAATCTGAATGTCATTGTTATCAATTTTACCATCGGGACCTGGAGCGTAACCATCACCACGGATATCTTCAAAGTATAATCCGCCCAGATAAGGATCACGTCCGAATTGTTTTAACCCTTTGCTTTTAAGTTCGTCTAACTGCTCCTGAGTTCTGATTATTCCAATGGTTTTAAAGCCCGATATACGATTAAGGGGCTTACCGATAGCAGAAAATTCTTCAAGATTTCCACCAGGAGAATACAACGCACTTTGGTCAAGCTCATCCCATTGGTCTTTAGAGAATCCAATATTCCCGTAAACCGAATAATCCAAAGCATCAGACATGGTTTTATCTCTCCACATCAGGTTAAGCTCAAATCCTTTCCACGACCTTTCAGCATAATTTTCGGGAGCTAATTCCTGTCCGTAAGTATCGGGGATTGTAACTATTCGTGAACCAAGAATATCTTCTTCCACCTTATAGAATGCATCGAACGATCCACTTAGCTTATTGTTAATCACACCAAAATCGACCCCGAAATTGTATGTAGTTGAAGTTGCCCAGGTAAGATACGGGTTTGGTGTATTTCCGGGTAAGATTCCAAGATTAAGGTTATTGCCCCAAATATAAGAGCTGCCTAACTGATAAACATTCATGTACGAAAATGGAGTGATCGCATTATTGTTTACATCTAAATCATTTCCCGTAGTACCGTACGAAGCCCGCAATTTAAAATCAGAAAGCCAGGAAGCAGCGTTCTTCAGAAAGTCTTCCTCGCTTATGCGCCATGCACCTGAAAATGATGGGAAAAGCCCCAACGCTTTTCTTTCGGAAAAAGGGTATTACCATCATAACGGAAGGAAAATTCGGCAATATATTTTTTAGCGAAGCTGTAGTTTAAGCGTCCAATCCATGACAAACGACCGCCGGTAACTTCAGAAGCATCACCGGTGCGACGTCCGGCATCGGTCGAATACACAAACATCTGATCATAATTTGTGAGAGGAATCTCACCTTTAGCATACACTATTTCTCCGCCGTTTGATGCCTGCTCCCAAACCACAGTAGCAGCAATATCGTGTTTTTTAAAAGTTCTGTTATAGTTCAGAAACCAGTTAATCTGTTCACTCCAGAGGGTATTAACATCGTAACTTAAAAATTCCTGGTTCTGAGAGAAAGTAAACGTATTCATGTTTTTTGGGTCGGGGGCTGCCGGGATAAACCGGTTAACATCAGGAGTTGCAGCTTTCCAAACATAGTTGTGCTGGTAGGTAAGGAATTTCTTCCGCGTAAAATCGTTGCTGATATAATTTCCAACAAGCTTTGTAGATAAACCGGGGATAAATTTTCCGAGATCGATATCGAAAGAAAGTATAGCATTTACCTCTCGTTTCCTTGTTTTTATATACCTGTCGCCAATTACCTGGTCGATTACGTTCCAGGCTTGCCAGCTTCCCATAGGGGTTTGTACCGGAAAGTTTGTAACTTCATTTGCAGGAGTTCCGTCTGCATACAGATAAAATGGATAAGTTTTAGGCCAGTTAAATGTACATCTGTATAAGTCTCCAATGGTTTGTTCATCATCCCCGGAGAATGGCCAGTAAAAGCGTCTCTGATATTGCTGATTGGCTGCAATATTAAGGTTTACCTTAATTCTTTCGGAAATTTTCGCTGTTACATTCGAACGTAAATTGAATTTATCATTTTCGAGATTTTTGTACGATCCTTCTTCTCCTATATAACTTCCTAAAGCATAATATTGTATTTTATCACTCCCCCCCGAAACACTGATGGAATGTTTCTGATTCCATGGTGTTTGCCAGATATAATCGTTCACGTTGTAATTTTTATCCTTGAAATAGGCAAACTCTGCTTCTCCGTTGGGTATGGCTAATCCCTGAAATTCGGCAACCCTGTTTTGATAAATCAATTCATCGGTGGCAGTAAATCTGTCTGAAAAAGGCTTTTGCGTAGTTTGCATAAAAGTATAAGAAGCCTGATAATTAAAAACCGGTTTATGCGCTTCGCCCGACTTTGTCGTAACCAGCACCACCCCGTTACCAGCTTGTGAACCGTAAATGGAAGCAGTAGCTGCGTCTTTGAGGAAACTTAACTGATCTATTTCGTTTGCTTCAAGGGCATCAAAAGCTGTCTTGTCACGCACAATGCCGTCAATTACAAAAAGAGGTTCTCCAAAGCCACCGCGAATTCTGATATCGGATGTAGCGCCTATCAACCCGGAGTTTCCTGTAATGTTTACTCCAGGCGAACGGCCAGCAAGCGTATTCGATAAATTAGGGGTTGCGATACTGCTAAGCTCTTTAACCTTTACAGCTGTAATCGAACCCGTAACATTAACCTTCTTTTGGGTTCCATATCCAACAACAACAAGTTCTTCGAGGTTTTTAATATCAGGGGCCAGCTTTATATTGATAGTCGATTGATTTGCAACTTCAACTTTTTCCGTTAAATAGCCAATAAATGAAAATACCAGAACCGCCTGCTGGTTTGGAATATCTATTGTGAATTTACCATCAGCATCTGTAATTACACCCAAAGTGGTACCCTCTATAGTAACATTAGCACCAAAAATGGGTTCTCCTGTTGAGATATCGGTTACTGTGCCTGTAATTTTGTCTTGCTGGGCGGTTGTGAACAAAATTCCTTTAACCGGATGGGTAGTCAAGAGTATTTGTTTTTCCAGAATAATAAAATTTATCCCGGTTCCTTTAAACAATTCCGGTAACACTTCACTTATCAGTTCTTGCTTAACATTTATATCGACTTTCCTGTTAACATCTATCTGCTTCTGGTTAAATACAAAATAGAATTCACTTTGCTTTTCTATTTCATCCAACACCTGCTCAAGACTCTTATTATGCAGGGCAAGAGATAATTTCGTTGTTTGCGAATAAGTAGTAGTTATTGCAGCCACACTTGTAATTCCGGCTGTAATAATCATTAAAACAAGTTTTACTTTCATAAGCAGTTTCTCAATGTTTGGACATAATCTTATCCATAATTCATGTTTTTTTTCATAAATTTGCTTTGTTTTTAAGTTATAGATCTCGTTTGTAACTTAGTTTCAATTTCAGGAAAGCGTTAGAGCCGCTTTCCTGTTTCTTTTAGGAGTAATAATGTGCCTGGTTTATTTCATGGACATAAAAGTTTAAGTTAGACCTCATTTCTTAAATATTAATGTTATTTTCTTTTTTGAATAAACACCTTCCGTATCTAAATACATATCTTCAATTTTGTAATGAACAGGCAATGTTCTTTTCATTATGTCAAGTACCTTTCGAGCTCTACATCTTCAAAAGTTGCTCTCCATCTTATATCTTCACTAGCAGGAATATTATTAATAATTGTAACATTGTACCATCTTTCGAGTCTCCTTGCCACCACATCAATCGGATCGTTCCGAAATACAAGTTTCCCTTCCATCCATGAAGTATATTTTGGCCGAATGTACATTCTGAACACTATATCTCTTATCTGCTTTTTTGTAAACCAGAAGTTCATTCGGTTTCATAGTATAAGTATCGTTTAGCGCTTTATCTCCAAATACCAGTTTACCTTCTTCCAGCACAATTTCAATGTTATTTTCGTTTTGGTAAGACGTAATGTTAAACCTGGTACCCAGAACTTTAACATTTATCCCGCTGGTTTGTACTATAAAATGTTTTTCAGGATTTCTGGCAACATCGAAATAGGCTTCGCCATTAAGTAAAACGGTTCTTTCGTTTATAAAATTCCCTTTATACCGGATACCGGAATTGCTGTTCAGCCAACCTGTTGTCCCGTCAGGCAGGCTGAATTGTGCCCGTGTCCATGCCGGTGCTTTAATCTCAACCCAATAATTGTTTCTTGTTGAATTAGTTCTATATAAATGTATACCAAGATACAGCACCACCGGAATTAATAAAACACTAGCAACGCGATAGGTCCAGGTTATAATTTTTCGAAAGTTAACTTCATTATTTCCTGATTTTGAGGAGGTAATGTTATAATAAATACGATAAAAGATATGATCCAGATTTTTTTCAACCGATTCATTAGGAGCCAATTCGTCAAACTGATTTTCAAGAATTTGCTTTAACTGCGATTCATTTTTATTATTGGTAAAAACTTCCTCAGTATACAAAACATCCACTGGGCTGTTTTCCTTAAAAAACTGTCTTAGTCTTTCTTCATCAATACTATTTTCATTCATAAAGTACTTCATTAATACCGAATATTATTCATCCGAACACTTTTTGTACCCCATTGGCTTTATGTATTATATCCAATACCCTCCGCTTACACCTATAAGCTGGTAAAAAAAAACACAAAAAATTATAAGATTTCAGTTATGAAATAAAAAGAGTAAAGAATAAAACAAGTGCGAGGTTCTCCTTATTGAGCTGAGTACGTAAAAACCTTAAAGCTTCGGTTATTTGATTTTCCACTGTTTTGTGACTGATGTTCATTTCTGCAGCTATTTCCATGATAGTTAGTCCCATGAATCTGCTTTTGATAAAAATTTCCCTTCGTCTCGGGGGTAGAAGTTCAACAAGTTCGCCGATATACTGTTTGAGGGAATTATATGTAGTAATCTCAATTGTATAATCATCAGAATCTTTAATTCCTGCATTGTTTAAATACTTTGAGAGTTGCGCTCTTGTTCTGAAATGTTTCCTGATGATGTTAAATGCAATAGTGAACAGGAATGATTTAAAAGATAATTCCTCTTTCAGTTCTCTTCTTTTTCCCAGATAATTGTAAAAACTTCCTGAACCAATTCTTCTGCTTCTTCTTCGGACTTCAGGTAACCGAGAGCAAACCGGTATAACCTGTTACTGTAAACTTTATATAATGAGCCAAAAGCAACAAGGTTCCCCTTTGAAACGCTCTTAACTAATAAGGACTCATCTTGCAACGAATAAGGCACATTATTTTGATCCATTGAGCGATAGTTCTGTTCAAAAGTTATTAAACTCCTTATTGAGAATTTGTATAAGCATAGTGAGAGTGTTCATATCTTTTCTCTTGAGTACATCCATAAAAAGAATCAGAAAAAGAACTTAGTAATTTATCATTTCTGCTGCACTTCAAACTTAGAAATTATTTCAATATAACTTTCGGATTTATAATAAAAATAACCTTCGACCTTCAATTTTGAAGCTAGTCAGCTGTTTTCAATCATCAATACAAATTCTCTGATAGATTTACAATAAATAAAAAAGGGCTATTCTGAATTTTAATTAGCATTATGTAATTGTATATTTATCAAGTCCAGATATTGAGCATAAATCAAAAGAAGAACTCTCTGTTGAGTTGAAAAATAAAAATCCGGATACTATTGCCCAATGAAGATGAAAGCCCATAAAATTTTGAGTTTCCAACTGAAGGAAAATGCAGCATTTTTCAATACATCGAAATTGTTCGAGCCATGCAGTTATCCCGAACTGGTAATTAATTAGTTTTGCTGCAGTTTTACAAAACATATCCATGCCATTGATCCATAATATTATTGAGGGTGACTGGCCCCAGGTGGATGCTATCCAAAAGGAAGCTTATCCACCCCAGGCTATTGAAGACATTCAAACAATAATATACCATTGGAAGCTTTCGCCCGACACCTGTTTTGTTGCAACAATGGACAATTCGGTTATTGCATACCTTTCCGCCCATCCTTGGAAAATGCGAATTCAACCTCCCATAAATACCATTTATTCCATCATAGAAAATCCAAACTGCATATATATACACGATATATCCATTAATAAACAGTATCAAAAAACGGGGCTTGGGCAAAAATTGGCATCAAAACTTTTTGAAACGGGTGCCAACTTGGGCTATAGCTCTTATTGCCTGATTTCTGTCCAGGGCACACGTTCGTTCTGGGAAAACCTGGGATTTAACCATGTAACTGATTTGCCTGACGGTTATTTCAGCAACATTGTTAACTTATACCCCGATTCGCCATATTACTATATGGAAAAACCTAACATCTAATATTATCATTGGTTATCTATTGACTTTTGGTGTTTGATGTCCTATTTTATAAAACATCTTAGAATATTTATTTAAAGTGTATTAAGATAAATATTTAAGAAATACAGGAATTCCAACAAAACTGACATCTCATTTAATTTACTTTTTATGAAAAAGTTCAAAATTACCTCCTGGAACATTGAACATATGGACAGACTGATTGAAACAACCTCTCCAAGTCTGCTGAAAAGAAAATTGGCCATTCAACTTGAAATTGAACGCATAAACGCCGACATTTTCTGTATTCTTGAAGGGCCCAATAGTGAGGAGAAAATTGAAAATGTGGCAGATAATATATTTAAAGGAAAGTATAAACCTGTTAAAGCTGCTGATGGACAATACAGGCAAAAGGGTACTCAATGGATATGGTTTTGGTAAAAAAAGACTTTAATTGATCAATGTTCGCTTCTACCGGTAGATATTTGGTCAAGTTTTACAGGTAGGATAT
>JAAUTT010000080.1 GCA_012031335.1 Bacteroidales bacterium
AGCCGATACAAGCACACTTAGTCCAATCGGGCCGGCTCCAAGTATTCCCAAATTCATACCTGGAGTCATTCCTGATAACTTAACGCCATAATAGCCTACACAAAGGGGCTCGGACAGAGAGGCTTCTTCCTGAGATATACCTTCATTAAGCGGAAAACAGGAATCTTCGGGCATAACAATGAATTCTGATAAGCATCCTTCTGCTTGTTTGGGACATCCTAAGAATCTTAATTTGCGACAAGTATGCGGTCGTCTCTGCAGGCACTGATCGCACTGTCCGCATGGCATCGCAGGGTCAATAGCAATTCGGTCACCGGCTTTCACCTTTGTAACTTTTGCCCCAACGGCTTCAACAATACCGGCACCTTCGTGCCCTACAGTAAAAGGATATTCAGCAATTTGCTTTCCTATTCTTCCATTATTAAAGTAATGAACATCTGACCCACATACTCCCACATGGGTCATTCTGATCAATACATCATAATCGGTTTTAATCTTCGGCGCAGGAATTTCAAACATGCTCATCTGCTTCAATCCTATAAGACGCATTGCTTTCATCGTATCTTCCAATTGGGGTAAAAACAACCTAAAAGTTATGTTTTTAAGTTTTGTTGAAGTCTTATGTCAACAATAATTTAAATTCATTACAAATTAAGTAAAAGGTTAAAGATAAAAAATAGCTCAATACTAAAAGAAATAAAGTTTTTTGAAGAGATTGAAAATGTGTATTACTTTTGGGGCTGGAAATACCGCAATTGAAAATAAAATTCAGGTTCTTTTGGTTATTCTTTTAGGTTAAATAATTAATATACAGAATGATACAAGATATTTCAGCAATAATTAAGCAGAGGCTCAGGCAATTTTGAATATTCCGGTTAACGACAGTTATAGAAAAGCAGTTGATATTATTTTTGAAAAGGTGCATGTTAAAAAAGGAAAGCTAATAGCATCGGGAATGGGGAAAGCGGGTCAAATAGCAATAAATATGGCTACTACCTTCAGTTCAACTGGCACTCCTGCAGTTTTTCTACATCCGGCTGATGCTCAGCATGGAGATCTCGGAGTTCTTCAGGAAAATGATGTATTACTTTTTATTTCCAATTCAGGCCGGACACGAGAAATCATCGAGCTTGTTGAACTTTCCAAAAGATTGTACCAGGAAATTCCAAAAATTGTTATCACCGGAAATATAAATAATGAACTTGCCAGAATTGCTGATGTTTGCCTCTATACCGGAGGACCATCAGAGGTTTGTCCCTTGGGCCTGACTCCCACTACCTCAACTACGGTTATGACAGTTATTGGCGATATTTTGGTTGTTTCTTTAATGAAACGGATAAATTTTGATAACATCGATTATGCCAAGCGACATCATGGAGGTTATCTTGGTGAAAAATCGCGTAATGCATCTAAATAATTGGTAATATGACAATAAACTGGAAGGGTCTACAAAACGGATCGGATATCCGTGGCATTGCTATGGAGGGAATTCCTGGTGAAAATGTTAATCTTACTCCCGAAGTTGTTGAAACAATAGGAGCATCATTTGCCGGCTGGCTTTCCCACCAAATGGGTATGCCGGTTAACCGTTTAAGGGTAGGTGTTGGAATGGATTCAAGAATAACCGGACCTTCTCTATTGCAGGCTTGTTTGAAAGGCTTACAGACTGCAGGAGCTGAAGTGTTTAATTGTGGTCTAGCTTCAACTCCTGCCATGTTTATGGCTACGCTTTTCGACGATTTAAAATTTGATGGTTCTATTATGCTTACTGCTAGTCACCTGCCATTTAACCGAAATGGTTTGAAATTCTTTACGAATAAGGGTGGCCTGGATAAGCCGGATATTACTGATATCCTGGATCGGTGCAACGCTGGTATTGTGCATTCGGAAGGTAAGATTTCCGAAGAAATTATGAATATAAATCTCATTGAACTATATTCTAATTTTTTGGCTGATACAATAAAAAAAGAAGTAAATGACCCTGAAAATTATAATGAACCGCTTAAAGGATTTCATATAGTTGTAGATGCCGGTAATGGATCAGGTGGATTTTTGCCGATATGGTTTAAAATCTTAGGTGCCAAAACGGTTGGAAGTGTTTATCTAGATCCTGATGGATATTTCCCAAATCATATTCCGAATCCTGAAGATAGAGATGCCATGGCATCCATAAGTGGAGCTGTTTTGAGTAGTCAGGCCGATCTTGGAGTGATTTTCGATACAGATGTAGATAGAGCTGCTGCTGTTGATAAAAATGGAAATGAAATCAACAGAAATAAATTAATTGCCCTGATTTCTTCTATTATTCTTGAAGAACATCCCGGAACTACTATCGTTACCGATTCAATTACTTCCGATGGGCTTACACGTTTTATAGAAAACGATCTTAAAGGCAAACATCACCGGTTCAAAAGAGGATATAAAAATGTTATAAACGAAGCCATCCGGTTGAATAGCGAAGGAGAAGCCTGTTGGTGCGCTATAGAAACCAGTGGACATGCTGCTTTAAAGAGAATTACTTTTTGGACGATGGCGCCTTTGTAATTACAAAAATTCTTATCAAGGCTGCAAAATTAAGAAGAGCAGGCAAATCAATTGAATTCTTAACCGAGAATTTTGAAATGCCTGCTGAAAGCGAAGAATTTCGGATAAAAATACAGGATGAGGATTTTAAAAATCTCGGGAATAATGTTATCCGTAACCTGGAAAATTATGTTGAACAGGTGGATGGCTGGAGTGTGTACCTCATAATTATGAGGGTATCAGGGTGTCCTGTGCTCCGGGAGTTGGTAATGGTTGGTTCTTGTTAAGGTTATCGCTGCACGATCCTGTTATACCGCTGAATATTGAATCGGAAGAAAAGGGGGGTGTTCGGGTAATAGTAGAAAAACTGTCATCCTTTTTCGAACAACATAAACTCCTCGACACAGGAGCGCTTCAAAATTTCCTTTCCAATTAATGAGACGGATTTATACACTTGGAGAAACCGTTCTGGATATAATTTTCAGAGATAATTTACCTGTAGCAGCAAATCCAGGCGGATCCATGCTGAATGCTTCTGTTACCTTAGGCAGACTAGGTGCACCGGTGTATTTTATCAGTGAATTTGGAAATGACCAGGTGGGAAATATGTCCAACAAATTTTTGTGTTCCAATGGTGTAAATACAGATTTTTGTCACAGGTATGATAATGGAAAGTCTGCAATAGCTTTAGCTTTTCTCGACGAACACCAAAATGCCAGTTATAGCTTTTATAAGTTATATCCCGAAAAAAGATTGAATATTGATATTCCGCTTATTACAAAGGATGATATGCTGATGTTCGGTTCCTATTATGGAATTTCTGCTGAAATAAGAGACACAGTATTGAAATTACTCAACCTAGCCAAAAATCAGGATCATTAATTATTTATGATCCGAATTTCAGAAAAAGTCATCTTCATGAACTCGATCAGTTACTTCCGTTTATTATGGAGAATATAGAGCTGGCTGATATTGTTAAGGGCTCTGATGAGGATTTTATGAATATATTCCATACTTCTGACACAGAAACAATATTCGGAATTATTAATGATCCTAAAAAGATTTTAATTCAAACATTTGGAAAAGATGGAGTAACTTTTTTTTCCGATAAACTTAGTTTTCATTTGGCTGCTAATCAGATTAATCCGGCAAGTACGATTGGAGCAGGCGATAATTTTAATGCAGGATTAGCCTATGGTATAGTTCAAAAAATGTAAACTTTAGTAACATTCATGAGGTAAATCAAGTATTATGGCAACAAATACTCCGATATGGAATTGATTTTGCTTCTGAGGTTTGTTTGGGTTTCAACAACTATATTTCGGAGGTATTTGCTGAAAAGGTAAGAAACATTAATAACCAATTTTTGAAATAGATGAGAATTCAGGCAGAAGAATCATTAGGTGTAATAATTGATATTCAGGATAAGCTTTTTCCTCATATGCATGAAAAGGAAAGTCTGATGAAAAGAGTTTCGATATTGATCCAGGGCCTACAGTTTCTTGATGTGCCGTTGGTTGTTACTGAGCAATATACGCGAGGCCTTGGTTACACTATTGATCCTGTTAAAAATCTTTTTCACGGCTTTAACTCAATCGAAAAAATCTCATTTAGTTGTTGCGATGAACCACTTTTTAACGATCAAATGAAGTGGCTAAGGCGTAAGTTTGTTATTATTGCAGGCATAGAGACTCATGTTTGTGTCTTGCAGACTATGGAAGATCTATTAGAGCAGGGAAATATTCCTGTAATAGTCGAAGATTGCGTATCTTCCAGAAATTTATCGGATAAACAAATTGCTATTTCGAGAATGCAGCGCGAGGGTGCCATAATCACAACAAGTGAATCCATACTTTTTGAATTATGCAGACATGCAGGAAATGAACGATTCAAAGCAATTTCAGGATTGGTAAAATAAAAGGCTCATTTTGATTGCATATAAAAAAAAATTTTTATTTTTAGACCGTTATTTTCCAAAACCATATACTACAATGACAAAAAAATCTACCCTCGTTACTTTGATTACCGGGCTTTTTCTCATTTTTGCCTGTAAATCGTCCAATAATTCAAATGCCAACGATACCGCAAACCAATCAGATTCAGCAGCACTTGCAGATTCAGCAGTTATCCAGGATGGTGGAATTCAGATTTTCTACAATATGTATTTATCTGTGGAAATGAACACCTTGTTTAAAACCATTGATGCAAATTTCAATCCTGGAATGTTAAACCCTTATGATAAAGCCAGCAGTTACGAAATGAGTGGCGATAAAGCCGTAAACCTTGGAGTCTATGCTGTTGATCTGAGCTATGCAAGAGCTTTTGAGCAAATTGATTACGCGGGAAATTATCTTAAGGTTATGCACAAATTAGCTACTGAGTTAGGAATTCCTGGCGATAAATTTTATCTCTCAGTTAAGAGGATTGAGCAAAATGTATCAAACAAAGACTCTTTGGTAAAAATAGCTAATGAACTTTATACTGTTACCGAAACGTATCTGAAGGATAGTGATCGCGCAAGTGCAGCCGCTATGGTAGTGCTTGGGGGATGGACCGAAGCGCTTTTTATTGCTACCAATATGGTTGATAAAAAGAAGAATGATGTTGAATTACTCGAAAGAATTTCCGATCAGAAGTCTTCCTTAAAAAATCTAATCGAGCTGCTTAGCAAGTATAAGGATGATAAAAATGTGAAACCTTATCTCGATCATTTAACCAAAATGACCAGATCGTTTGATGCATTTATTGTAGATGAGAAAAACCTGGATGCAACTTATAAACAACTTGCTGAAGTTACCTCTCTGATTCAATTACTTAGAAAGGAAATTGTAAGTTAATAAACTTAATATCTGAAAATAGGTAATCAAAATTTGGTTACCTATTTTTTTTGTAGCCTGCCTAACTTATTGAAATGTGATTATATTTGCACCGTGAACCAATATTATAATTAAATATGGACGAAGGCCCTGCGAATTATTATAACTTAATTTATTAAAGCCTGGCGATCGTTTGTAATTATCCGAGCGTCCAGGAACAAAATGGATGCTCATGAAAAATAAAAATTTACCTAAAGTTCATATCTTTTTATTCAAAAAAAGATTCCTGTTTCCCAAGACCAAATCAAAATATCGAAGTTGATGCCGGACTAGTTGAAATTCCGTTCAGAAATTTTTCAGGCTTTAACTTTAAATATTTATATACAATGATTAGTATTTGGAAACAAGATAATGGACTGGTGCAGCTTAGCCGATTCGAAAGGAATACCTGGATCAATGTGATCAGCCCAACTCAGGAAGAAATTGAAAAACTGATAAACTTTTACAGAGTTCCCTCTGAGTTTATTACCGATATTCTCGATATAGATGAGAGGTCGCGCAGCGAAGTTGAAGGCCGATGGCTTATGATTATCCTGCGTATCCCTGTGCATAGTCAAACCAATGGATTGCCATTTTATACTGTTCCATTAGGTGTATTAATCTCTCATAATCTGATTGTTACAATTTGTAATACTGACAACGAAGTAGTTCGGGAACTTCTGTTAAATCCCAAGTACCGCAATCTGAAATTAACTGACAAAGCCAACTTTGTGCTGCAGTTGTTTTTCTCCTCGGCAACTTCATTTTTACGTTATCTGAAAGATATTAACCGGATGACCAACCAAATAGAGCAGGATTTGCTTAAGTCGTCAAGAAATAAAGAACTGCACAATCTTCTGAAGATGGAAAAGTGTTTGGTATACTTTGTAACATCCTTAAAGTCAAATGAATTGTTACTTTACAAACTTCAGCGATCGAAACTAGTAAACCTCGATGAGATAGACGAAGATCTGCTTGAAGATGTAATCACTGAAAATAAACAGGCTATTGAAATGTCGAATATTTACAGTGATATCCAGAGTGGAATGATGGATGCCTTTGCTTCTGTTGTCTCCAACAATCTGAACGTAGTTATGAAACAGTTGACATCCATTACCATAATTTTAATGATACCTACTTTAGTCGCAAGTATTTATGGTATGAATGTTCCCAACTATATGGAAAATAATCCATATGCATTTTTTATAATTCTGCTTCTTTCTGTTGGATTTTCAATTTTTGGGGTACTCTTTTTCAGAAAAAGAAAATTCTTTTAGATAGTATTTTAAGGTTCAGGTTCATCTTCCAAAATTTCCTCATTGCTTTCGGAAATAACGAGTGCCGAATCTGAAGCAGGCATAGATGTGATGTTTTTCAATTTGTTCTGTATTTGACGACTTCTTGTACCTACCAGATTGTCAATATCTTCACTTGCCTTGTTTATCTTATCCTGGGCTTTTTTAAGTACATCATTAAATTTTGAAAATTCGGTTTTTACGGCACCTAAAACCTTCCAAACTTCACTGCTGCGTTTTTCAATGGCCAAAGTGCGAAATCCCATTTGCAGGCTGTGAAGTATTGCCGCAAGAGTTGTTGGTCCGGTTATGATAATTTTATAATCTCTTTGAAGAATCTCCATTAGATTTGTTCTACGTACTACTTCGGCATATAATCCTTCAACCGGGAAAAATATAATACCAAAATCGGTTGTATGAGGCGGTTCAATATACTTGTCACGAATATCTCTGGCAACCTTTTTTATAGTGGTTTCAAGCGATTTTATCGCATTCTGGATGCTTATTGGCTCAGCCGAATCGTATGCTTCTATTAAGGAATAATAATCTTCAAGCGGAAATTTCGAATCTATAGGCAATAAAAACTTCTTTTCCCGATTCATCTCTTCCCGGAAGTTTAATGGCAAATTCAACATTTTCCCTGCAATCGGGCCGCGTAATTACGTTTTTGCAATATTGATCCTTAGTAAGTATCTGCTCAAGAATATTTTCCAGTTGAACCTCACCTAAAATTCCCCGTGTTTTTACATTCGAAAGAACTTTTTTCAGATCGCCCACTCCGTTTGCTAATACCTGCATTTCGCCCAAGCCTTTATGGACCTGTTCGAGTCGTTCACTTACCTGCCTGAAAGAATCGCTTAAACGCTTTTCCAATGTAGTTTGTAATTTTTCATCTACAGTATTGCGCATCTCCTCTAGTTTTTTATTATGTCATCCTGGAGATTTTTTATCTGATTATTAAGCGTTTCCCGAATATTTTCAAGCTTGATTTCAATTGACTTATTCAGGTTTTCCAAGACTAAACTATTATTGTCAAGTTTTTGCCGAAGCAAATCATTGAAATCCCGGAAAGCTACCCTGGTGCTTTCTTCAAAAGCCTTTAAGGTACTAATGAGGTATTCCCTGTTTTTATTGTCAGAATCTAGTGAAACTTCCTGAAAGGTTTTTAACTGATTAGCAAATAAGCCCATTTGTTTTTGCTGAAGATCACCCGATTCTTTTATATTTCGACTTATAATTTCGCTAAAAGTTTTAAAATGAATACTTAATTCATTTCGAAGGTCCATACTTTGGCGGGCAATTTCATCTCTGTTCATATAAAATTCCTGCCGCATTATTCCTTTCATTCTTTTCAAGGAGATCCGAAAAAAAATCCTTTAATGCTTGGTTTTTTATTTTTATCAGCGTATATAACAAATACAATAACTCCTTGTACTATAATTATAAATAGTAATAATGTATATATAATCTCCATAATCGGGTTTTTAATTTAATTGAATTTAATATGCCTATATTGTTTAGGAAAAAATAAATAGAAGAAAATGATTTCTGACAAATTTACAGTTTTTGCGCATCATTATTTTAGGTTAAAACTTCCCAAAGCCGCTATTCTAAAAAACTACCTGATTTTGTATTTTAAAAAAATGTATTAACTTTACTCAAGCATATAAAACAAAACCAAACAAAATTACCTAAACACAAAGGTTATGTTTAAAAAAAAGTACCTTTCGCAAGTTTCTATATTAATACTTCTTTCCTGTTTATTTTTTACACTTTCCTGTTCTCAGGGTAATAAAGGTAATTCCAGTGAGTTGGCTATAGATTCAGCCGACCTGGAACAGGATATTTTGAAGATATTAGTACCGCAAAGCAAATATTTTATTCTTTGCCTTCTCCATTAGAATCCGCCAGTCTTATAAAATCATCAGGAGCTGTTTTTGATGAAAAGTTACTCAATGATGTCGCAAGTACATCCAAATACACAACAAATAAGAGTCTTGCCCTAAATCTCGGTATTTATACAACCGATTTGAGTTATGCCAGCATGTTTGATCAGACTCAAATAACCATTACCTATATGGATGCTGCAAAGAAGATGGCAGATGGGCTCGGAATTCTTGAAGCCATCGATAAAAGCACCAATTGATAGACTCGAAGAAAATGTTAACAATCGGGATGTAATTCTCGATATAGTTTCTGAAACTTTTATGTCCTCAACTGCCTTTCTAAAAGAAAACGACCGTCAGGCATTATCCTCTATTGTTATGGTTGGTGGATGGATTGAAGGACTGTATCTGGCAACCCAATTGGTAGGAGATAAGTCTATTAAAGAATCTAAAATTATAGATCGTATTGTTGATCAGAAACTTTCCTTGGACATGGTATTGAAATTACTTGAAGGAAGTAAAACTAATTCTGATGTAGTTGGAATAATTGCTGAAATGGAAGACTTAAAAGTCACATATGATAAAATCAATATTAAATCTTCAAAAATAGAACCTGTAACTGATGAAAAAACAAAAGTAACTACATTAAAATCCAGCTCTTCTTCAAATATTACACAGGAAGTTTTTGTTGAATTGCGTAATAAAATCAAAACATAAGAACAAATTATACGCTTTAATAATTTCAAGTCATGAAGAAAATCTTACCGGTTGTAACTTTATTACTCTTAATGTTAACCGTAAACTTTCAGGCAAACGGTCAATGCAAAAGCTTTGCAAAGAAAGTATGCAAACTCGAATTGATTCCTTATATTCACGATGGAAACTATCATGCAGCTATCCTTACAGAAGGAGAAGAAGCTGAATTATATAAAACATTCTACGAAGGTCAGGAATATCGTATTGCGATTTGTGGAAGTGATGCATTACCAAATATTGAATTTAGAGTAATTGATGCAAATAAAAATGTACTGTACAATAATCGGGATCATGGTATGGTTAAAAATATGGGGATTTTAAGCTGGAATCGAGCCAACAGTTAAAGATTGTGGTTAAAGTACCGGTAAGTTCAGCAACCAAGCCTGAAACCGAATTGTTAAGTGGTTGTGTTGCTATTATGTTTGGATTTAAGGATTAAAAAAAATAAATTTCTAAGATAAGGGGCTGTATGGCCCCTTTTTTATTTTACCGGGATAACAAAATGACTTTTGTAACGTATCAGTGCTTATATTTTAATCGATAAACGCATGAGAATACTTATATCGCTTACTATTGCAGGGATGGTTCTTATTTCCGGTTGCGAGTTACTGGAAGATAACGGGAGTAATAACAGCGACATTGCTGAAGGTTTAAAAACAGCACTGGAAGTTGGAACCGATTCATCAGTTTTTAAAACCTCATTGAGTGATGGATTTTATAAGGATGCAGCAATTAAGATACTTTTGCCCGACGAAGCTAAAGTGATTGTTGATAATATCGGTAGTATTCCAATGGGAAACCAGCTACTTGAAAATGTGATCTTGCGTATCAACCGTTCGGCAGAAGATGCTGCAAAATCAGCCACCCCTATATTTAAAAATGCAATTAGAAACATGAGTAATCAGCGATGCTCTTTTGATACTCAACGGTCAGAACCCCGAAAGTAAAAAGAAAGCTGCAGCCTTTGATTCCACCGCTGCAACAGGTTATTTAAAA
>JAAUTT010000081.1 GCA_012031335.1 Bacteroidales bacterium
TCACTGGATGGGCACAATAACAGGCTGTAATTTGTTATCATATCTCGACGACACTGTTATGAAGCTTGAGTTGGAGCTCTACGGAAAACTTTTTCCATGACGGTTTTTTTTCAGACCAAAAAATTAAACCACCATTTCGCATCGAAAACAGCACAAAATCAGGTACCACCCAGCGATATGCCATTACAGTGGCAAAAATACCTGCATTTTCGGTCGAAGGGGTCAAGGAAGTCCCTGTTCAGGAGCGTTCCCATTCCGACATGGCATCTGCTGAAGACCAGTTGGAATACAAACAAAAGCATTACCAGGCTATATTAAGTGTTTTAAAATATTTATATAAAAACAACACCTATACCAGATGAAAACTATTTTTTGCATATTATTGACAATAGTGTTCTGCACTGGTGCTATGGCACAAGTAGATAATCTTCTTAGTGGAAAATATACAAAAGAAGAATTAGGGAAATTACTTATCCCAAAAGAAAAATGGGAACCTTTTCCGGCTATTGGCAACAGAAAAGAATGGGGAAAGGCTGATCAGCAGTTGTTGAGATCATTTTTTGAGGAAGCGGAAAAGAACAAAAGTTACCAATGGCCATCCATTCCTGCAACTACGGCATTGCTTTACCTGCGAACCGGCGACAGGGATCAATATCAGAAAATAAGTTTTGAGAAAAGACGACTCCTTGGTACCTTCCTGCTGGCCGAAATATACGAGAACAAAGGACGTTTTATCGATCATGTTATCGATGGTGTATGGTCAATATGCGAAGAATCGAACTGGGGCGTACCAGCCCATTTGGGGCGCAATGGACTTCCCGAGGTCACTAAACCTTATGTTGACCTGTTTGCAGCCGAAACGGCAACTTACCTGGCGTGGGTCGATTATTTCCTGGGGGAAAAACTCGATTCGGTGTCTCCTTTGATAAGGAAAAGGATTTTGTCGGAAATAAACCATCGTGTTTTTAATCCAGTAATGAGTTACCACCATGGATGGATGGGCAATAACAAAGCCGGACAGCGCCCAAATAACTGGAATCCATGGATATGTTCCAACTGGCTAAACGCTGCCCTTCTTGTTGAACCCGACAATGTAAAAAGGGTTGAAATGGTGGCGAAAATCCTGTCGCTACTCGATGAGTTTTTAAACCCTTACCCGCCAGATGGTGGGTGCGATGAAGGCCCTGGTTACTGGGGAGCTGCGGCTGCATCACTTTACGATAACATTTCTTTGCTTAACCTTTGTTCCAAAAGCGCTTTGCTTATGTTTTCGACGATGAAAAATTCCGGAACATGGGCAAATTCATTTACAGGGCACAGATAAGCGAGAAATATTTTATCAATTTCGCCGATGCCGATCCGCAACCTGGCATGGCCGCCGACATGATCTACCGCTTTGGCAAGGACATCAGGGATTCTGCAATGGTAAAATTTGGAGCTTATTATCATGTTGCCGGTAAAAAAGGGTTAAGTAACTACCATTATTTTAGAAACTTCTTTAATCTTTTCATCCAGGAACAAATTCAATCGGCGGGTAAAGAATTGCCACTTCCAAAAGATACCTGGTTACCAAACCTCGAAGTAATGATTGCACGCGACAGGCAAGGCACCGATGAAGGCTTTTTTGTTGCTGCCAAAGGTGGGCATAACAATGAAAGCCATAACCATAACGATGTTGGGAATTTTATTGTATACTATGATGGTTTGCCGCTCTTTATAGATGTAGGAAGGGGCACATATACCAGTAAAACATTCAGCCCGCGACGTTACGAAATTTGGTACAATTGTTCCCAATACCACAATCTGCCAACCATAAACGGCAAAGACCAGCTTCCGGGCGAGCAATATAAGGCCACCAATGTTGGATATAAAACAGAAAAAATATTTTCGGGCTTTGCAGTTGATCTGGCAAAATGCTATCCAGTGGATGCCGGAATTATATCTTGGAAAAGAAGTGTAATATTGAACCGCAACAAAAACGTGGAATTGACCGATGCTTATACATTAAACTTTGCCGAATCTGTTTCCGAACATTTTATGACATGCTGGCCTGCCGAGCTTAAAAAACCAGGTGAGCTAATTATTCATTTTAAGAAAAATGCTGAAACAAATTTCGATTTTTGTATTAGATACGATGCTGCAAAGTTTTCAGTAAATATTGAAGCGATTGCTTTAACAGCTATGGAAGATAAAGGAGTGCAACAGAAGTGGGGAGACTTAATAAACAGAATATCGTTTAGTGTTAAATCTCCCAAAAAGGTGGATAAGCATATATTCACAATAGAGAAAATAAAAATTGGTAAAAATTAATTGGTAAATCATAACACCTGTTGAAATGAAAGAGAAATTTTTAAACCCTGTACATGCCTTAAATCTTCAGTTTTGTGCCAATCGAACTTTAGTTTTTAAGGTTATGTTACTAATTCCTGTGTTGGTCATGATAATTAATTTTGAACAGGTTAACGGCCAGGAAATATATCAAATGACCAATGGGGTATCCTCCCGTTGGGCGAGCCCGAAAACTGGAAAGCCGAAAAAGGAAAAGGAGGCATGGTAAAAGACGGGCGAAAAGGTTCTTCATGCTTTACTTTAAAAGGGGGCAAAATTCAGACCATTGCCGAATGGGAAGGTACTCCCGGTATTGTAAGGCGCATTTGGATGACCGTTTACGACCGTTCTCCCGAAGCACTGAAGGGGATCTATATTGAAATGTATTGGGACAATTCCGCAAGTGCTGCTGTAAATGTGCCAATTGGCGACTTTTTTGGACATGGGCTTGGCGAAATGGCTGTGTTTGAAAACGACCTGTTCTCCAGTCCAGAAGGCCGGAGCTTTAACTGTTTTGTGCCCATGCCTTTTAAAAAAGCCATGAAGATTAATTTAAGAAACTCTACAAGCAAAGACTTTGAAATGATTTTTTATGATGTCGATTTTACTGTGGGGGATAGATTAGGGAAAGATGCTATGTACCTGTATGCGTTTTACAACCATCAGCCCATAACCAAATTAAGGGAAGATTACGAATTAATGCCAAAGGTCTCCGGCAAAGGTCGTTTTTTTTGGCGTAAATGTAAGCGTTGCAGCCAATAAGGGCGATTACCTCAAAACCTGGTGGGGCGAAGGGGAGGTTAAAATGTTCATCGATGGCGATACTGATTATCCAACTTTATGTGGCACAGGCACCGAAGATTATATAGGTACAGGCTTTGGGCTGGGTAAATATACCAACAGGTACCAGGGATGCACTGTTGCCGATAGCAAAGAATACAGGTACGCATTTTACAGGTACCACATCCCCGACCCGGTTTGGTTTAATAGTGATATCCGCATTACCATCCAGCAAATTGGACATACCACCAGCAAAAATTTAATGATCGAATTAGGAAAGCTCGGGAAACCGGTTTATAAAACTGCCGAAAAACCCGAAGAAATAGACCTTAACCTCGACCATAAAGCCATTATGTTCGAACGATCCGACGATTTTGCCAGTTGTGCCTTCTTTTATTTGACTAAAGCCTCGGTTAAAATATAACTATTTGCAAATCAATAAAAAATGAGATACGTTAGGATTTCTTATGACTGGCCTTTACATGTGTTAATTGAATTTAAGGTGAGATGAGATATAATAAATACATTATTCTTAAACTGTTATGTCTTTTGTCTTTGGATGGAATTATGGCACAGGACAATGTCAGCCAAATAAAAATCCCCATAGGTACTGATGCGTATAAAAATTGGGACCTATGGCCTATGCAGAGGCCGGGAGTGCGGGCATATATGCGTTCAACCTACGACAGGTCAGGGGGAAACGAAGCGGCCGACGCTTCTCATTTTCTTTTTGCAAACGAAGAAACCTATAACGTAACGCTCGATGTCAAAGGCAAAGGATGCCTATACTTTTTTCGCACAAATCATTGGCATGGAAGCCCCTGGCATTTTATTGCCGATGGCCGCGATAATTTAGTGAGCGAAACCGGCACGCAGGAACCCGACCTGGCTAAAAAGAAGCTAAAACGTCTAATTTTATACCAGAGTCAACTTTTCCCCGTCCACTCAACTGGACTTGGGAAGTTACTAAAGGCGCCGATTTGATCTGGACCCCGGTACCATTTGAAAAATCGCTCCGTATTGCCTATTCAAGAACACATTATGGCACGGGTTATTACATTTATCACCTTTACAACAACCCCGAAAAATTATCGCGCAACATAACCTCATTTGAGATAACGAGGCCACCCGAAAAAGAAGTACTTGATTTGCTCGAACGCTCGGGGACCGATATAGCACCGCACGACATACACAAAATTACTGGCCAGGCTAAACTTGACAGGGAAAATGTTTTGATCGCCAATATTGACAAACCTATGTCGCAAATTCGTGCTGTTAAGTTTTCAGTTCCAATAGAAAAAGCTATAGATATTGAAAGAACAAGGCTTGTAATAACCTGGGACAATGCTAATCACCCTTCGGTTGATGCCCCGCTTTGTCTTTTTTTTGGAGCTGGAACATTTTATAACAGGGAACAACTCGAATACCTCGTTAAAGCACTCCCCGTGAACATCCGGTTTGATTACCTGAACCGAAAAATGGAACTGGCTTGCTATTTTCCAATGCCATTTTTCTCAAGCGCTAAAATTGAGCTAAGAGGAGCGACACCTTTGGGCGAAACCATTGATTACGAAATAAGGTATGAACCTTTAAAACTGAAAAGGGAACAATGTTCTTATTTCCACGCTACATACTGCGATATTCCAACGCCTCTGCCCGGGAACGACCTGGTATACCTCGACACAAGAAATGTTGAAGGGCACACCGATTGGAGCGGGCATTTTGTTGGTAACTCTTTTATTTTTTCGCACAATGGAGAACTCACCACTCTGGAAGGAGACCCAAGGTTTTTCTTTGACGATAGCAGGTCGCCCCAGGCATACGGAACCGGGACAGAAGAGTGGGCCGGAGGTGGAGATTACTGGGGTGGCTTAAATATGACACTTCCTTTGGCCGGTCACCCTTGCGGGTCTATTTCCAAAGAGAAAGCAAAAAATGAGAAAGACCTTATAGAATCGGCTTACAGGTTTTTGCTTGCCGACCTGATGCCCCTTTGGAAAACGTGCAGTCATTCAGTTTGAACATGGAGGCGAAAATTTGTCGACCGAACATTACGAATGCGTTACATACTGGTATGGCATTCCGGCAGCAACTTTAATTAAAACTGACTACATTGACATTGGGAATAGCAACAGTGAAAAGGCCCATAATTATGTTTCGACAAATGCTTCGAACGTCTATAAAGTTACCTCAAGGTTCGAAATGGGGATCAATGTTTTCCCGGATAACCCATGGAGAATTGATAAAAATCAAATTAAGGGATACCAATCGCTTGAGGGAAAAGAGGTTTATCCCGACGAAACCATGGATGGGCGGTATACCAAAGGCACCTCTGAATTTACTATAAATATTGTTCCTGAAAATCAAGGAATTCTTTTAAGGCGCACCCTGGATTATAGTTTTCCAAACCAAACCGCCGAGGTTTTTGTAGCTGATGATAATGAAGCTGAAAAACACCGGTGGAAGCATGCAGGAACCTGGTATTTGGCGGGTTCCAACACCTGCATGTTCTCTGATCCGAGAACAGAATTGGGGGCAAGGTTTACTAAGACGCAAACATCCAACCGTCAACTACGTGACGATGAGTTTATGATTCCCGAAAATATCACCCATGGAGTTAAGAAACTCAGGGTAAAGATAAAGTACATCCCTAACACCCAGGATCTGTTTCCGGGAACACCATTCCCAAACCAAAGCGCCTGGAGCGAGTTGGGGTACGAGGTTTATACAATAGTGAAAACCTTAATGCTCAAGGGTAATTACCAATTTTAAATTTCATAAAAATGACACAGAACATTCAAATTCACAAAGTAGGTATCATTATGAACGGGGTTACCGGTCGCATGGGGACCAATCAGCACCTTATGCGATCCATCGTTGAAATTATGAAACAAGGTGGAGTGCAGGTTTCTCCTTCCGAATTTATCATGCCCGACCCCATTCTCGTGGGACGTGATGAAGTGAAACTCCGCAAATTGTCTCAAATGTCGGGTGTGGCAAAGTGGACCACAAATCTCGATGAAGTGATGAAAAGCAACGATTACCAGATTTATTTCGATGCACAAACCACAGGACGCAGAGCCGATGCTGTGAAAGCGGCTGCTAAAGCAGGAAAACATGTGTATTGCGAAAAACCAGTAGCGGTTGACACTGCCACAGCAATGGAACTTTACGAGGTTTGTGAAAAGGCCGGGGTAAAACATGGAGTAGTGCAGGATAAACTCTGGTTACCAGGATTGATGAAGCTAAAGCGGCTCATGGAGAATGATTTTTTCGGAAAGATTCTATCTGTCCGTGGTGAATTTGGTTATTGGGTATTCGAAGGTTTTAACGTTCCTGCACAGCGACCAAGCTGGAATTACCGCAAGGAGGACGACGGCGGAATTATTGTGGATATGCTTTGCCACTGGCGATATGTTCTTGATAACTTGTTTGGTAATGTAAAGGCAGTGTCGTGTCTCGGAGCTACTCATATTCCTGAACGGGTCGATGAGCGTGGAAAAACTTACAAATGCACTGCCGACGATGCTGCGTATGCAACCTTTGAACTCGAAGGAGGCGTCATTGCTCATTTCAATTCCTCGTGGGTAACCCGTGTGAGACGCGACGATCTGCTTACACTTCAGGTGGATGGGACTAAGGGTTCTGCCGTTGCCGGACTTCGTGAATGTTGGACACAGCATTATGGCAACACTCCCAAACCGGTATGGAATCCTGATGTTCCAAACCCAATTAATTTTTACGAGGGATGGGCAAAGGTGCCGGAACAGGAGTTTTTTGACAACGCCTTTAAGGTTCAATGGGAATTGTTTCTGAAACATGTTGTAAAAGGCGACCCATTTCGCTGGAATTTATTGGAAGGAGCAAAAGGGGTTCAGCTGGCCGAAAAAGGACTGGAAAGCTGGGCAAAACGTTGCTGGGTTGATGTGCCAAAATTATAACTGAATATGGGAAAAGTAGCATTAATAACCGGTGGTTCGCGAGGTATAGGACTGGGTATTGCTGTTGAATTGGCAAAAGCGGGTTTCGATCTGGCAATAAACGGAATGCGTGAAGAATTGTCGGTAAAATCTGTACTCGGTAAACTAAAAAGCCTGGGTATTCAGGTTGCCTATTTTCGGGGAGATGTTTCAAAAAAAGAAGATCGACAGGCAATGATCAAAGCTGTTCTAGCAAGGTATGGAACGATCAATGTGCTGGTGAATAATGCCGGTATTGCCCCGCCCGAACGAAAAGATATTCTGGAAGCAACCGAGGAAAGTTTTGATTATGTGCTGAACGTCAATCTTCAGGGTCCTTATTTTCTGACACAACTGGTCGCTAATACAATGATTCAGCAAAAGCCAAAACATCAGGATGAGTTTTTTTGCATCATTAATGTTTCATCCGTCTCTGCATCGGTGGCTTCGGTGAACCGCGGAGAGTATTGCATTAGCAAAGCCGGTATTGCAATGGCTACCAAGCTATGGGCTACACGACTGGGTGAGTTTGGAATTCCTGTATATGAAATTCAACCCGGAGTGATTCGAACTGATATGACGGCAGGTGTTCAGGAAAAATATGACAGACTTTTTCAAAACGGACTCGCCATACAGCCGCGCTGGGGAACTCCGGAAGATATTGGAAAAGTAGCTTCCGCAATGGCTTCGGGAAATCTACCTTATTCAACCGGCCAGGTGGTTATGGTAGATGGAGGATTGACGATTGGAAGGCTATAAATATTTGATTGTACAACTATGAAAATTAATTACTGTAGGAGGCAATTTGTTTCAAAATTAGCTTTGGGGGGAATAATGCTTCCGTTTTGCTTAAAAGCACAAGACACCGTAACGGTCACAAAAAACCTATCTTTAAAAAACGGTAAGGTTCATATTTTTTCCAAACCTTTTGTTGGGTTGGAATATAATGAATTAGCTGAAGCTTTGGCCGAAACCGGGGCCGAAGGCATTGATTTATTGGTAAGGCAGGGAGGCCATGTTTTGCCAGAGAAGGTTGAAACCGATTTGCCCAAAGCAGTAGAAGCAGCTAGGAAAAAAGGTCTGGAAGTGGACATGATTGTTACCTCAATTAAGGGCATTGACGAACCTTATGCCAAACAAATAATTAAGACGGCATCTTTATTGGGAATAAACCATTATCGGATGGGATATTATCAATACGATGTAGCATTGGGGGTTTTAGGGACTCTGAAAAAGTTGCAAAATAAAGTTAGGCAAGTTGAGGAATATAATGCAAAATTTAATATACATGGTTCTTATCAAAACCATCATGGGGGTATGGTAGGTGGTTCTATCTGGGATTTACATTTGCTAATCCAAAAATGCGATCCACGCTATTTGGGGTGTCAGTACGATATACGGCATGCTGTAGCCGAGGGGGGGAGCTCCTGGAAAGCTGATTTGGAGTTAATTGCCCCCTGGATAAAATGTATTGTAATAAAGGATTTTGTCTGGCAGCTTAAATCAAATGGCTGGTATCCCACTAGTGTCCCTCTTGGAGATGGAATGGTTGATTTTGAAGCTTACTTTCAATTATTACAAAAATTTAACATTTCAGGGCCTATAACTGTCCATTTCGAATATCAGCCCTTTGACAATTTCAATAAAAATGATTTCATAATGGGAAAAGAAACCTATTTAGTTCCTATGAAAAAAGACCTCGGCAAACTCAACAAAATTCTTACAGTATGAAAAATAAAGTAATTCTAGGTCGAAATAAAATAGTAGTTAGTTTTAAGTCCGCTGTCTGAAAATTTCGGCTACTTAGTTTATTTTTACCAGGTTGAGGTTTATTTTATTATTGTTTGTATTTAACTTTTCTCGAAGTTGATGCATATCATTACTAACTTTTTGCTCAATAACTTTTGCATATATTTGTGTAGTTTTAATACTGGTATGCCCCAGCATTTTAGAAACCGTTTCTATAGGCACCCCATTCGTAAGAGTGACTGTTGTTGCAAAAGTATGTCGTGCTATATGAAAACTTAATGGTTTTTCAATTCCGCAAAAATCTGCAATCTCTTTCAGGTAGTTATTAAGAATCTGATTGGCATACACTGGCAACAACCGTCCTGTTTCCAACACCTTCGGATTGTTTGTGTATTTTTCAATAATAGCCATAGCCGGAGGCAATAAAGGAACCCGTACCGGAATATCAGTTTTATGACGGCAGGTATTTATCCAAAATTCACCATCAATTCCAAGAGATAAATTTTGTTGAGTAAGCTCGTAAACATCAATATAAGCCAAACCTGTGTAGCAACTAAAAACGAACATATCCTTTGCATGTTGTAAACGAAGACTTTTGAAATCCTTCTGCTCAATAGCGGCAAGTTCATCAGCACTGAGATATTGCCGGTTGGTTTTCAAAAACGATGGCTGAAACTTTTGAAATGGGTCTCTATCAAGCCACTCGTTTTTAATTGCAAGGTTTACCACTTTTCTGAGCCTCTCAATATGTTTCATTACCGTATTCTGACCGCATGGCTTCTTGGGTTGTAGAGGCTTGTATTCCTTCATGAACTTTTCATAGCCTATAATAAATTTGTAACTAAGCTGTGAAAGGTATATGTCAGATGTATGGAGGGCCTCCTTAAGATAAAGCTGGAAGTAGGTCTTAGTTGTATAGTAGTTTTTCATCGTTCCCCATTCCAAGGCGTTTTTCATTTGCTCGTTGTGGTAATCAAATAAACTCATCAGGGAATGTTCCTTTTCTTCGATCCCGAGGAACTTGTTTTTTACAGCGACCGCAGTAATTAATTGTTTCTTTAATTGTAGTTGCTGGTAGCATTCTACCATTCGGCTGCGGATCTGTTCCAGGTAAGTGTTTAAGGCTTTTATTTCTTCACCTTTACCTTTAGCCATTCCTTTTCCTTTACTCCAGTTCTCCACATCAATATCCTTTTTGATGGAGATTTCCACACGCTGACCATCAACGGTTATTCTGGCATAAATGGGAGCTTTACCTTTTTTCTCTTTTTGTCTTTTAATGTAAAAAAACAATTCCGAAGGTGTTTGTTGTTGTCATACGAAATACGATTTAGTTGTTATTAATTCGATTTAAAAATCAGGTCAACTTTACAACTGAAATTCACCTGTAAAAATCCATCAAAAACACCTAAATAATATTATTCAACCATTTGTAAATAAATTACTTGTGTGTTATTCGGTGACCCAAAAGTAAAATTTAATTTTGGTATCCGA
>JAAUTT010000082.1 GCA_012031335.1 Bacteroidales bacterium
CCTCATTTTTCTGTTACTATTTCAGGGAATAATGTTTTAACTTCTTGAGCTATTAATCCGTATTGATCTGATATCTTATCTGATTTTGCATCAATTATGATTTTTGTTTTATCAAGTTGATAAACCACTGGCCTTAATAAAAGGAATTTACTCTTCAATTCTGGCAAATCTCTAACGTTTGTCTTTAGGTTTAGATCTGAAGTAATAACTGGTGCATATGTTAAGTTTGCATAAACCGCCCAAATATTGCTCCATTTGTAACTGTATGTTCCAAGTGTTGGTGATCCTGTGAACGGATAAAAACCTCCTGTACTATAAACTATTGAAGTATTCGAATCTGTAAAACGAATAGTTCCATTTACATCTAAACGATATGATGGAGAACTTTGGTTAATCCCACCTGGCCACTTGTGTTTACCTTGATCTGAGCAACTATCGATAAGACGTTAAATCCAAGACATAGAGCTATTAAAATAAAATATTTTTTCATAATGCTAGTTTTTATGGGATTTATCCCTGTTTAATTTTAGTTAGTTATATTAGATAAATATTTGATTATTATATAATTTAGAGGAAAGGTTATTCTTTAAGGATTTTCCATTCGGAGATCTTATCTCCTACCGATATTTCAGAATATAAACCCCTGCCGAATATTGACTCAAATCCAGAACGTTAGTCTGACTCACCGGTGAGATATTTATTAGCATAGTACCCTTTATATCATATAGTCGGATAATTGTTTTTCCATTTAGGTCCATACCGGTGATGTTCACCTTAAGGATATTTTTGGTGGGATTTGGAAAGATTGTTATTAATTCCCCTTCAATGCTTTCTTCATATTTAGGCATGATCGACTCTTCAACTTTAGCTTTGGACTTTAATTGAGTCGTGTCCTGTCTATAAGTAATATTACCGGATTTGAGCAGACTAATTACATTTCTCCCCGTTCTATTGCCCGATGCATCATAGAAATAGCTTACAGGACCTTGTAATTCTGTTATTTCATTTGATGAAGATTCCCGGTTATAAATTGCCAATACCTCAGTAGATGTTAGTTTTCTATTATAAAAAAGTACCTGATCCACAACTCCATAATACCAGGCCCTGTTTAAGCTAACATTATAATCTTTCCCAATTGTATTATTATATGAGGATACTGATCCTGGAACATTGGCAGCTAGACTCCCAATAAGGGATCCGTTTAAATAAAGTTCCATGTTATTGTTACCATAATTGCAGACAACATGATACCAGTTACCTGGCATAATTGAATTATTAGGTGTATTAATTGTGATACTTGATGGGCTGCTATAGATATAAAACTGAACTGAATTAGGGTTGTAGCATGTATGGGTTCAAAATAAGAAAGGTGCGATCTGATACTGTCCTCTTAAATCTATGATTGTTTGGGCATTGAGCACATCAGGAGAGAAGTTATTTCCTCCTGGTTTTATCCAGCAGCTAAAGGCGAAAGCAGATGGATTTGATAATAGAACATTAGGTAAATAGATAAGGTTATTAGTTCCATTAAAAGAATATGCAGCATTGGTTTTTCCTAGTCGATCTGAAGTTAACGTTGACCCAGAAACGCTGCAATCTTTTCCATTTCCGGTTACATCTATGGCACTTCTATTAAAAGGATAATAGGATATTACATTATCAGTAGGTTGAGAAAACCCACTAATAGCCATGACAAGGAAAATAACATAGATAGGTGCTATTTTTACTATTTTCATGTTCAAAATTGATTAATAGTTACTAGTTAGTTATATCTGACTTTTTTGTTTTTATTAATCTATTGGGTGTCCTGGAAGTCATCATTTTTTTTATAAAAGATTTCTGAAATTGGTTAATTTGTAATTAGACTAATTTAATCCAAAACCTTATAAGGTAGATAAATAGGGATATAATCTAACGTTCATAATAATTCTAGGCAAGAATATTTCATCACATTTGCCAGCAAAATAGATTTTAGGAAGGAGCATTTGACACCGCCATTTCCGAGCGCACAAATGCTTTTAAAATCCTGGGCTTGGGGCAAAGTCCCAATGAAGTATACTTTACCCTAGGTATAAGAAAAAAAGTCCCCATTTAACTTAGAAAAGGTCGCCGTTTAGCTTATGGGGGACATTTGTTTTAAAAAGTTTACCTCTCTTATTAGTTTACCCCCCGTGTTTCGTGCGAAAACCTTCGGTTTCACCCAAAACTTTCGGGCGGAGATAGGTAAAGCAAGATGGAATCACGCTCTGCGTGATTCCGAAATCACAAATAACAGATAACCTGTTATTTGTGATTTAGAGTAATTAAAATATTTAAATATTAATTTAAAAATATATTTTATATATTTGATAATCAATTGTAGGAATTTAAAAAATGATTTAAAATGGCATATCATATTGTAATTGATGATAGTTATAAATCTATTCTGGAGGGACTGATAGAACAGGAAAAATTCAAATCCGCCAAAGAGTATACCGAGGCAATGATCCTTTATTTCAAGGAAACCGGAATAAATCCCCAGGCGAAAAACAAGTCGACAGCTGATGAACTTTCCAAACTTCGCACAACGGTTATCTCCTTTATTCGGGAACAGGAAAAGAAAAAGCTTGATCCGCTCATTTTGCAGATGAACGAGATGTTCCAATTCCTTTTAAATTATTATAAAAACGAAGCGGTTACCAAGGCCGATATCAAAACACTGATGATTTCCAGGGAACAGGAACCCAAAACGCCAGTCGAGAACCAGGGAAGTGACCAGCAACAAATTTACGAGGAGAAATACCAAAACCTGGTGCGGCACGTTAAGGGATTATTCAAGGATTTTGAAAAGAACTTTAAAAGTTCGACTTTTGGAGGCTATTCAATAGATAAAACCGTTTTTGAGAAATATAAATCCATGTTTGAAAAGTTATAAGCGATAAAGCTATGTATGTCAAGATTCACGGAGTCAAGGATTACGTGAAGGGGAACACACAAAGTTGCATAGACCTGGTTGATTACCTGGAGAAAGAAAATGAGGAGAAGGATTTTGAAGAGCAGGAGCGATTTTTTAACCACGCGTCCAAAAACTTTGATTCCCAATATGTAATCCAAAAGATAGATAATAACAAGAAAGGACTCAAGGATAAAGATGCCAAGTTCTTTATGCTGACCATCAACCCATCGGAACGGGAATTAAAACACCTGGCCAAAATAGCCACCAAGGGGAGAGAGGTTAGCGATGTATCACAGCTCTCCAAAGAAGAATATGAGCGGTATAATAACATTCTCAGGGAATACACCCGTGAGGTCATGGATGAATATGCCAAAAACTTCAATCGCGGCCTCTCGGGGAATGACCTTGTTTATTTTGCCAAGATAGAGCAAGAAAGGCATTATAAGGGTACCGACAATGAGGTTAAGGAAGGACTGGCGGATAGCGGTCAGAAGAAAGAAGGGATGCAAACCCATGTACATATTATCGTTTCCCGGAAAGATGTATCGCAAAAAGTAAGTTTAAGCCCCCATGCCAACAGCCGGGGCAGCAACAAGCACCAGTTAAACGGGAAAAGCGTAATGGTTGGATTTGACAGGGACAACTTTGTTGGTAACTGCGAGGGTCTTTTCGACCGGCTTTATAACTTTCGCCGGGACTTTGAGAATTCCTATGCGTATTACAAGTTTTCAAACAACCCTTTACAAGGTTTTGAGCGTGCTTCCAGGATTTCGGCCCAGAGCGTAAACAACCCTGAAAGGGCTGCAAAAACATAGTGGTGATGGGAATCGATAAGGCAACGAACACGAAGATAGCAAGCCAGCTTAATTCTGTTTCCCATCTGACACAAAACCCGGATTCGGCCAAAGACATGCTTGTAAACAAGCTTGACCAGCTGGTGAGCCAGCTGCTACCTCCGGAGGTTAAAACGGCCAAAAAGATTGCCGAAAGAACCATTAAACCCCTTATCGATCTTGGGAGCGGTGGTCTTGATATTTAAAATTCTATGCATTAACCATGAGTGATATTTTTAATCTGCTGATTGATTCAGATCTTACAACCAAGCTGTTTGTCTTTATAAGCGTTATTATCCTTTCTTTGGTCCAATTCATACTTTTCCGGATGCCATTCAAGATAATAACCATTTTGGCCCTTCACAATCTTTTTGGTGTAATACTTGCCAGGGTCACCTCCTATAATCCAATGGTGCACCTGGTTTTATACATTATTCCCTCGATTCTTATTTCAGGCGTATTAACCCTTATATTCCCCCGCAATAAAAAAACCAAACGGGAAACGGGACCCTATGATCTGTCATTTAAGACAAACAAAGGAGACCTTGTCTTAAATCCCTTTGCCGGGGTTTGTATCCTGGGAGTTCCCAAGGCAGGGAAAACGGCCAGTATTGTAAAACCCACCATTGAGCAGCTGGCGCAAAAGGGCTATTGCGGCGCTATCTATGATTACAAGAAATGGGACCTGACAGCAGTTGCCTATTCCCATTACCAAAATCATCCTACAGTTGATTTTAAAATGGTTAGCCCCTTTGATCTTAACTATTCCCACCGGGTGAACCCCATTTCTCCCAGGATCATCCAGCATCCGGCCTATGCGGTTGAAGCCGCTTTTGTTTTTCTGGCTAATATGATGGGGGCCACCAAAAGCCAAAACAGCAGCGGTGACAGGTATTGGGTAGAATCGGCCTCGGGCGTATTGGCCGGGGTGATCTGGAGGCTCAGATGCGACTACCCGGACTATTGTGACTTGCCCCATGCAATCTCCATTGTGATCAATAAACCGGTAAATGAGCTTACCGATTTCCTTCAGAAAAAACGACCAGTCTGTTTTCTTGGCAGCATCGTATTTCAAAAGCCTGGTAAGTGAAAAACAGGTTGCAGGTATCCTGGGTACACTGGCCAGCTCTTTGAGTAAAGTAGCGATACCTGAGATTTTCTACCTGCTTTCGGGCGATGAAGTAGATTTGGAGCTTAATAATCCTGAGCATCCGACATTATTGACCCTATCAACCATTCAGACCCTTGATAAAACATATGCACCAGCTCTGGCACTTATTATAAGCATGAGTCTAAAACTGATGAACCAGTCAGGTCGTCATCATTCGGCCATTGTCCTGGATGAAGCTCCTACGCTTGTCATTCCGGAATTTGATAAAATTCCGGCAACGGCCAGAAGCAACAAGATTGCAACCTTTTTCATTGCCCAGGATATGGTCCAGGGTGAGGATGGCTATGGCCGTATCGGGAGAGACAAGATCCTGGCAACGCTCTCAACTCACCTTTATGGCAAGGTTACCGACCCGTCTACGGCAGAAAGATATTCAAAGATGTTTGGGACGGTAGACAAGTATTACACCAGTAAAAGCCGCAAGGCCGGGGCCTGGTCCAATTCGGGATACACGGATTCGCTCAGGGAGATACGCAAATACAAACCCGAGAAGTTCCACCAGCTGGATACTGGTGAGTTTATCGGAGTGATTGCCGATGGTAATATGAAAGAGTTTAACGCCAGGTTCAAATGCTACCAGGAATCATTAACGCAACTTCCTCTGGTTCGGAATGTTACAAAAATTGAAATTCAACAGGTATTCGAAAAAATCATCAGTGACACAAAAAATTTTATCTAACATTACCAATCGGTAATGTATATGATTTATATTTGCCTTTATAATAACTAGCAAATCTGCATTGTAAATGCAGTGCACAAAAAGTATTTAATTACTATTTAGTTATGTATGAAGTCTAGGTTTTTTTTCCTGGCATTTGCTTTTATAGCTTTGCCGGTGGTATGCATGGCCCAACCGCGCCATTCAAAAGGTCTTGGTATGTTGGGGGTAGAATATGGGATCAACAGTCAATCCTACTGCTTTGGAATTGGTTACCAAAGGTATTTTTCTGATAAGGTAAGTGTGAAAGGACGTATGGAATATTCCAGGACGGACTTTCCGATATCGGATTACAGTTCCTATGTTTTGGTCCCGGAATTTTACTACACCTTACTTTCCAATTACAGGAATATTTATTTCAATGGAAAAGCAGGCGCTTCGTTGGGATATGAGACGTTAGAGAATGAGGTATTTTCCGGGAAAAGCAGATTATTTTATGGAGAATCTATCGGACTTTCGCTTGAGATGTTCCTCAGGTACAATATAAAAACGGAGATCAGCCTGGAACAGAGGTTTTTGCAACGGTCGCTGATTTCAAAACATAATCCAAGAATGAGTATCGGCATATATTTTCTTTTGAATTAATAAGGTTTTAAACCCATTAAATCCTCGGATTAAGCGTGAATTATACTTGATTTTAAACAATATCAAATACCCAAACTATGAAAAAGATATTTTTTCTATTTGTCATTTTATTGGCCGTTCTGCGTGTATATGGAAGAGTTGATCATTTTCCTTCCTACATGCAATATTACTGTTACGAAAATTTTAGTTTGGTAGCCCCATCTTTTGGTATCTATGTTAACGGGTGCCAGTATCATGATAAGGTTACGGTTTATATCCTTGACAAATCCTCCAGTGAGTATGTCCAGAGGGATGAATACCTGTGTCCTGCCACATCAACAAATGGTTCGACATATGTATACTTAACCAGTAATATATACCAGGATTATTTAAAGTATGGAAGCCCGCTGGAGTATAAAACCGTGATTTTTGATAATTATGGCAACGGCACCACCTGGACATCCAGCTTTATCATGAATATCGATAAATACAATGAAGATATCTCCACAGTCAACGTTTCGCAGACCTGCAATACGCTTTCCCTTAACGTCTCAAGGAGCAATGGAAGTGTTGCCTATCAATGGTATTATTCGTCTACAGAAGATGGAGAGTATGAATATTTAGACAACACAACCACCCACCAGGTTAGCCAGAGCGGATATTATAAAGTAAGGCTCAAACCGGAGCGTTGCAATAAAAGATACACAGAGAAATTTATCACAGTGCCAAATACTTATTTGAATAATCTTTCACCCGGGAGTATTTCCAGTTCTGTGTCGGGCCCGGTATGTGATAATGAGACTCTGCAGATAAATGAAGTTGCCCCGGCTACGGGTGGAAATACATTAACTTACCAGTGGTATGGTTCGGATGATCAGACCAGCTGGACAAATATGTATCTTTCCTCGGGTTCCATTAATGTAATCCCCAAAAATGTAAAGCAGTATCTCAGGCGAACTGTTTACAGCTGTGATGGCGTATTGACAGCCCAGTCCAATGTGATACAAATTTCAAAGATACCGGAGCTTGTGTCGGGAGGAACGATAAGCGGAGATCAATCGATATGCTATAATACCAGTCCGGGAAAACTGACCGGATCGGAAGCCACGGGGGGAGGAACGGTAAGCTACTCCTGGCAATCAAGCGAAGACAACCTGACCTGGTCTGATATCCCTGGAGCGAACCAGCTCGATTATGGTCCGGGAGCGCTTTCGAAAACTACATATTTTCGGCGAGTAGCCTCATCCACCTGTGGCACCAAGGCTTCAAACACCGTTACCGTTAGTGTTTTTGCTTCTCTTTCCGTTGGAAATATCGCCAGTGACCAGGTAATATGTTACAATACTGTTCCCAACAATATCGTTGGAACCACCCCTGGGGGAGGCTATGGGAACTATGCCTATACCTGGTATTATTCCTATGACAATACCAATTGGGAGGATGCCAAAAATACAATTCGGGATTATCAACCATCGGCCCTAAAAAAGACGGTTTTATACAAGCGCAAGGTAACCGATAACTGTGGATCGGGTTATTCCAATACGGTGACGATAACTGTCAACAGTGAGCTGGGATCCATCAATATTACCGGGGACCAGTCGATATGCTATGGCGCAACTATCAATACATTGGTGGGAGAGACTCCCAGCGGAGCAGGAGGGACCTTTACTTTCAAATGGCAGTCCAGTACTGACAAAACAAACTGGTTTGATATCCCAAATACCAATTCAAAAGACTATCAACCAACAAACATTACCCAAACAACATATTTCAGGCGCGTAACAAGTACGACTTCATGTGGGATGGCAACCTCCAATAATGTAAAAATAACTGTAGGCAGCCAGCTCAATGAGGGCACCATCACCGGAGCACAGCAGATTTGTGAAGGCACTAAACCAAACACAATCACCGGGACTGCTGTCGAGGGGATTACCTATCAATGGCAATCGTCCAGTAATGGTGATGTGTGGGAAAACATCGCCGGGGGTAATACACAAAATTTTGCTCCAAATGAAATGACTTCTTCCCGGTATTTCAGACGTGCTGTAACAAGTGGCTGTGGTACAAAATATTCAAATTCGGTATTTGTAACGGTATATCCCAAACCTTCCCAACCGGTGGTCTCGGGCCTGAAATCGCTTTATTGCAAAGGTGAAAAAGCGAGTGTGTCCATTGATGGAACCCTGACCTATAGCTGGTATGATCGAATGGTAGTCTGCTTAAAACGGGTAAGACATTTGATATTGACAAGATATCCGAAGACGGGACCGTTTCTGTTAAAGCTACTGATTCAAATAACTGTAAAAGCGAGGCCGTTCAACTAAACTTTACCGTCGATAAGGTGAAAGCCTCTTTTACAACCAATGCAACAAGCATTAATGTAACCGAGTTTGTGCAGTTCACCAGCAATTCTGTCAATGCCTCATCCTTTCTTTGGGACTTTTCCGAAGGAGAAAAGTCTACCAAAGAAAACCCGATCAAGTATTTTTATAATGCCGGAACGAAGAATATCAGGCTCACGGTGACTTCTGATGGCAGCTGCAAGGATTCAGTGGTGATGCAAAGCCTTATTACCGTTAACGGGACAACCGGTGTTGATGATCTTTCAGGTAAGGGTTTTTCTGTATATCCCAATCCTTTTGCCTCAGAGCTGGTGATTGAGACGGTGGATCCTGGTACCTGTTACATTTACCTGCTTAATCTTGATGGGAAGGTAATGCAAAGCATGCAGGTTGAAAATCCCGGAAAGGTAACCCTTGGTTGCGCATCTCTTCCAAGTGGGATATACCTGGTTAAAATCCAAAAGGGGAATGACATAAAAACCTTAAAAGTAGTAAAACAATGAAATCCGGATTTCCGATTAGCCTTGCATTTCTTGTAATCTGCGGTGGGTGTACAGATTACAAGGATTATTTGAGGGCATCAATAAAACCCCTGAGATAAAGATCAACAATACGTCCCAGGCTTTCGACACCCTGAAGGTTGGTTTTTCTCATTCCTATCATTTGAATATATCAGATGAAGAACCCCTTGAGGTAGCAATAAGCCAGAGTGGGAAGGACAGTATTGGTCAGGATAGGGGAGAGCTGGTTATTTGGCCAAAGCGGAAGATGATAATGAGATCACCCTAGAGGCGGTCGATTCCTATTCCAAAAAGGCTACTGCAAAGCTTTACCTGCATACCTTCAAAAATCTTCCCCCGGTGGCAAAGCTCACCGTAACGGGTAGTGAAAACGTAGTACTGGATGCCACCGCCAGCTATGACCAGGACGCAAATTCGGGGGGAAGATCGTGCGCTATTACTTTACGATCAATAACTATGTCATTGATGTAAGTAAGAGTCCAATCAATTATGTTTTTGAAACCTTGGGTGTGAAACTGATCAAACTACGGGTTCAGGATAATGAAGGTCTATGGAGTGATGAAATTATTATTAATCATACTGTTAATTAAATTTTTATACCATGAAAAAAACGTTTCTTTATTTGGCTTTCAGCCTTGTGTTTTTATTTGTGTGCGATGCCACCATTTTCGCCCAGTCGGGCTCCTCTGTAGCATCCAAAATAACTGGTTTTTATGCCTCCTTTATTCGCCCGGTGCTCATTGCCTGGGTAGTTATCATGGTTGCCATCGGTGGAATCATGGCCAATAACAAAGTGCGCAAGAACGAGGAAGAATCATCGGAAGCCATGATGGGCTGGTTTAAGATGGTGATATGGCCTATTGTTGTTTTGGGTGTGGCAGAGCTTGGAAATTCACTCTACAGTTAGGATGAAAAAATTCACGGTCCATAAAAACATCGAAAGAACGCCCACACTCTTTGGCCTGCCGATGCAGGCCGGAGGGGTGTTCTTTGGTGTTTCGGTTCTAAACGCCATCTTTTTTATCTTTCTTGGGTCAAATCCACTTGTAAAGCTTGCCGGAATCGCCGTGGTACCTGTTACGCTCTATATCGTGATGCTTGTTTTCTTTAACCGCTATTCTTTTGAGAGCTTTTACAAATCGATATACAGTAAGCTATGTCACGGCCATCAAAAACAAATCC
>JAAUTT010000083.1 GCA_012031335.1 Bacteroidales bacterium
GGTGCTTTCCGGAGTTTAAAAGACCCACAGGTTTTATGGGTTGGAATTAGTTCCGGTAAAACACTCGGTTTGATGTATAGCGAAATACAGGATTTGATTGAACATGCGGGTTTTATATTGGATCCCCGACGTTTTAAACCGCATCTTACAATAGGACGGGTAAAAAAATGTTCATCCGAAAATAATCTGATTGAAACTGTAGAGAAATATACAGGAATTATATGCGAGACTGTTTGTGCAGATACCATTGATTTTTTGAAAGTATTCTACACCCATCAGGACCAGTATACAGAATGTCATTCAATCCTGTCGTTTAAAATAGTTGTATCAAATGCCTTTTCCCTTCAGAACTGTTTTATGGTCCGGAATAAAATCTGAAGATCTACATAAAAGGACATATTTTCGGTATAAACCAGGTCGTAACGCATCCTTTTTATCATTTCCGAGGTATTTTCTGCATATCCGTATTTTACTTGTCCCCACGATGTGATACCTGGTTTAACCAGATGAAGCTTTGCATATTGAGGAGCCACCTGAATTATCTGATCGATAAAAAACTTTCGTTCCGGGCGGGGACCTACCAGTGACATATCTCCTTTTAAAACATTAATAAAAATTTTGGTATTTCATCCAATCGTCGTTTACGCATAAATTTCCCTACCGGAGTAATCCTCTTGTCGCTACGGGTAGCCAGTTGCGGTCCATCTGGTTCAGAATCCTGATACATCGACCTGAATTTGAGTATCCTGAAGGGCCTTCCGTTTTTACCAACCCTTTCATGACTGTAAATGACGGGTCCCTGCGATGTCATTTTAACAGCCAGGGCAAGAAATATAATCAGGGGTGATAACAGCATAATCGCAAAAAACGAAACGAAAATATCGAACAAAGTTTTTAAGCTTTGTTGCCATCCCCTGAGTAAATCTTTCGAAAGCAGTAACAACGGGGAATTGAAAATCTCTGACGATTTTACCGGTATCTTAATCAAAGGGTACAATTCGGTTGATATTCTGATATAAACATCTTCCCGGAACAGTCTCATAAGCAAACTTTCAATCAACTCCCCTTTGTCCGGATCAGTTAAAATAAAACCTCTTCAATTTCATGTTTACTTAATATATCTTCCAGATGTTCAAGATATTCAACCGGATAATTCAATTGAAATCCTTGGATTGTTCCAGGTTTGGATCAATACCGTAAATTATCCGAAAATGCCCTTCAGTTATCCAGGACTGGTGTTTATTAATAAAATCAAGTTGCTTTTCTTTTTCTCCAATAACCAGAACGCGGAAAGCATCCTTACCTGTTTTAAATTTCCGGTCTTTTAAGCTTAAAATTATTGAGCGAAACAGGAAGGTAAAGGTAAACTGTATCAAAAACAGCACCAGGAAGGATGTGTAATAATTCAGGTAGGATATAACCGTATCGTCCAGTATAAGTGCAAAAAAGATAATAAAAGTGCCAAGGAGATTGACAATTAAAAGTTGAAGAAAGTTGGACAATGAGCTTTTTCTGCGGATGTCAGAATAAGAACCGGTAGCATAATAAAGGACAAACCAGGATAGCGGAATAATAAACAGACCAAGGAAGAATTTTAAGTCTGGCTCCAGGGGAACCTGAATACCATATTTAATTGTTTCAACAAATAGTTTACGGTAAATAAAAAAAAGGCTCCAGGCAAAACCTGAAGCAATGAGATCGGAAAGAATAAAAAGATGCGGTAATTATCTCTTTTCATAATTCCAGCCTTATCAGGTTCGGACTAGTTCTGGGCATTAACAGCATAATGTCTTATAACTTTAGCTCTTATCGTATGAGCAATTTCCAGAGCCTGAAACATCATATCGTGCTGGTTTGAGTTTGAAAAAGGATTGTGAATTCGTGTATAAAAATGAGCTAATTCGAGCGATATGGAATCTTCCAACATTTTACCCTGATTGTCCTGAGTAAGCGCAATTGAAGTTCTGGAAATGCCATCATTACTATATAGTTCAAGGTTGAGTTTATTTTCTTTCTCTCCTTGTGTAATAAGCAAGTTTGCAATATTTCCGTTATCCAACTCAATCCGTGCTGATAGTAAATCGGGGTTTAACCCCTTGCAATCCCAAGAATTAATGGAAATTCTTTTGGCCGTTCCACGCATAAGTGAAAGGAGAACAGCTGAGTCTTGCAGAAGTACCTCCAGATAACGGTATTGTTACATAAGCCGGGTTCGCAATTGCAACTATGTTTTAATTCAGCTAAATAGCCTGTTTTGTTTATAAAGCCCGAAATGTAAGGATTGTAATTGAACCCACCTGCAATTTGAAAAATAACTCTTGATTCTTCCGAAAGTTTTCGGAGATATTGAATTTCGTCCAATCCGGCCAGAAATGGGTTGGTAACCAGCACATGTTTGAAATTTTTCAGTGCTTTGGTTGTAATATTCAGAAAATCAGGCGAAAAATCGGTTATTATTAAAACATCAGCATATTTGAAGAGCGCTTCAGCGGTTGGATATGCAATTTGTCCGAAATTGGCTGCGAAAGTTTTGGCCTTGTCGTAATCGGGTGAAAAACATCCGGTTAGTTCAAAACTGTCGGAGTTTTTGAGAATAGTAGCGTAAAAATTTGCAGTTTCGGAGGTTCCAAGAATTCCTGTTTTTATCATAAACAAGTAATTAAGCGCTACAAACATAGCTTTTTTGATGCAACTGTTCGTAAATTGTTGAAATACTTATTAACTGGTATTGTTCATAAAGTTAAATTTGCACTCGTAAAAACTGATTCACTTCGATGAGCAATAACGATACATACAGGCATAAGGGTTTGAGATTAAAACTGATTCAGGAATTAGCCCAGAAGGGAATCACCGACCAGGATGTATTAAATGCAATGATAAAGGTTCCAAGGCATTTGTTTATGGAAAGCGGTTTTGTGACTTTTGCGTATCGCGATCAGGCTTTTCCGATCGGGGCAGGTCAAACTATTTCACAACCTTATACCGTTGCATTTCAAACTCAGTTATTACAGGTGAAAAAGCTGGATAAGGTGCTGGAAGTAGGAACCGGTTCGGGATATCAACAGCTGTTTTATTAGAGATGGGCGCCAGTGTTTTTACAATCGAAAGACAAAGAGATTTGTTTCTGTCATCGCAAAAATTATTGACAACTCTAGGCTATAAGCCTCATTTTTTCTTTGGGGATGGATATGAAGGTCAGCCGGCATATAGTCCATACGATAAAATAATTGTAACAGCAGCAGCTCCCGAAGTGCCTGAGAAATTGCTGCAGCAACTTAAACCAAGGGGGCAAACTCGTTATAACCGGTGGGTGAATCTCAATCGCAACGAATGATACTGGTTGAAAAAACAAGTGAAGACACTTATAATAAAACTGAACATGGGGCATTTGTATTTGTTCCCCTTTTAAAAGGAAAAAATTTCTAAGATGATTAAAATAAAAACGCTTGTATTTAACCCCTTTCAGGAAAATACATATCTGCTCTCCGACGAAACTAACGAATGTATCATTGTGGATGCCGGTTGTTATGGGCCAAAGGAGTTCGATTTACTGATAAATTATATTGAAAAGAACCAGCTTAACCCCGTCAGGCTTGTGAATACTCATTGTCATGTGGATCACATTCTTGGTATCGGAGAGTTGATGCAAAAATACAATATACCATTCGAGGCAAATAAAGAAGAAGATCCTATTATAGCCGATGCTGTAAATCATGGTAAAGTCTTTGGCTTTGTTCTCGATCAGCCTCCTTTCCCAACTCATTACATTAAAGAAGGTGATGAAATTAAATTCGGAAACTCCCTTCTAAAAGTTCTCGAAGTTCCCGGTCATTCACGCGGTCATATTGCTTTACACAGCGAAGCAGAGAATTTTGTAGTTGTGGGTGATGTGCTTTTCCGAGGTAGTATTGGGAGAACCGATTTGCCTGGTGGCGATTACGACCAGCTTATCAACAGCATTTATAAAAAACTGCTGGTGCTGGATCGTTCTACTGTTGTTTATCCTGGCCACGGACCGTCCACAACCATTGGACAGGAAATAATGACCAATCCTTTTCTTTCCCAATTGGGAATTTGATGGATTAAAATTACAAGGGTGAAATTTATCATATAAAATACTATTGGTTTTCCAATACTTTGTACCATATTTTATCTAACCAGAAGATTTTCAGAAATACATTTTATGCATACAGGTGAATTCTTATACAGGCATATTGGCCCAAGGAAAAGTGATATTAGTACCATGGTAAAAACCATTGGAGTTAGTTCTTTAGACGAATTAATTGACCGGGTTGTCCCGGGGAATATCAGGTTACAAAAACTATGAATCTCCCCGAGGCCTTAACGGAACATGAATATTTAAATAAACTTAGAGTTGTAGCAGGGAAGAATAAAGTTTACCGGACATACATTGGTCAGGGTTATTATAATACCATTTTCCTTCGGTGATTAAACGTAATATACTGGAAAATCCAAGCTGGTATACATCATATACTCCATATCAGGCAGAGATTTCGCAGGGCCGGCTCGAAGCATTGTTGAACTTTCAAACCATGGTAACAGAGCTAACCGCCATGCCACTGGCAAATGCTTCCTTGCTCGACGAAGCAACGGCAGCCTCCGAAGCTATGATAATGCTCTTCAATAGCCGCAGCCGCGATCAGGTTAAAGCCAATGCGAGAACGTTTGTGGCAGATAAAAAAATATTTCCCCAAACACTTGATGTGCTTAAAACCCGCTCGCAGCCTTTGGGTATTGAACTTATTGTGACTGATGTACACACGGCTGCTTTCCCGGAAGGGACTTTTGGTGTAATGGTACAATATCCTGATATGAACGGAGAAGTAAACGATTTCAGCAAAATAACGGAAGCATGTCATTCGCGCCAAATAAAAGTAATAGTAGCTGCCGATCTCTTAAGCCTGGTTCTTCTTACTCCGCCGGGTGAATGGGGAGCAGATGTGGTAGTCGGTACCACCCAGCGTTTCGGTATTCCGATGGGTTTTGGCGGACCACATGCAGCTTATTTTGCCACACGCGAAGAGTTTAAAAGAAATATGCCCGGCCGGATCATTGGCATTTCCATGGATTCCCAAAAGAAAAGAGCATTACGAATGGCGTTGCAGACTAGGGAACAGCATATTAAGCGCGAAAGGGCCACTTCCAATATTTGCACTGCCCAGGCATTGCTTGCAACCATGGCAGGAATGTACGCTGTTTATCACGGAGCAGATGGGCTGAAGAATATCGCAAAAAAAATATTCTCGCTTACTGGTTTGTTGAATAAAGCTTTGAAAGAAATTGGCTATGGGCAGTTAAATCATCATTATTTCGATACTTTAATGGTTGAGGCGATTTCTGTTCCGCAGGTAGATAAAATCAGGGCATTGGCTCTACGAACGCGAAATAAATTTTCATTATTCATGTGAAATAGAATATTGGGATAAGTCTGGATGAAACAACAACGTTAAGATATTCAGATATAGCCAGATATTTTGCCTGAGGCTAGCCTCAGCAAAATCCCCGGTAATTTCGGGTCCTCTTTCCGAAGCTGAGCTTGATAAGGCATTTAAACGTACATCATGTTTTCTTACACAGGAAATTTTTAATAAGCATCGTAGCGAAACCGAAATGATGCGATATATCAAAATGCTTGAGCGCAAAGATATTTCACTTACGCATTCGATGATTTCGCTTGGCTCATGTACCATGAAACTGAATGCCGCAACTGAGATGTTGCCATTGAGCTGGCCCGAGCTTGCAAACATTCATCCTTTTGTACCTGCCGATCAGGCTGAGGGTTATTATCAGCTTTTCAAAGAACTGGAGGATTATTTAAAAGAAGTTACTGGTTTTGAGGCTGTATCGTTTCAGCCTAATTCAGGAGCCGCAGGCGAATACGCAGGATTGCTGATGATGCGCGAATACCACATCCGTAATAATCAAGCACAACGGAACCTTGTACTTATTCCTTCGTCGGCGCATGGAACAAATCCTGCCAGTGCAGCTATGGCCGGTTTTAATATTATGGTTGTGGATTGCGATAATAACGGTAATATTAAACTGGATCATCTTAAAACCCTGGCTGAACAAAATAAAGATACTTTAGGCGGGTTTATGGTTACCTATCCATCTACCCATGGTGTTTTTGAAGGGAAAATAAAAGAAATGGCCGAAATAATTCATGATAACGGTGGCTTGGTTTACATGGACGGCGCAAACATGAATGCTCAGGTTGGGCTTACAAATCCGGCAACCATTGGTGCGGATGTTTGTCATCTGAACCTTCATAAAACTTTTGCTATTCCGCATGGAGGGGGAGGTCCCGGAGTAGGTCCGGTTGCTGTAAATAGTAAACTGGCAGACTTGCTTCCGTCGCATTCGATTATTAAAACTGGTGGTAATAATGGTATTCCGGCGGTTTCAGCTGCTCCTTTCGGAAGTGCAAGTGTTTTGGTTATTTCGCATGCATACTGCACTATGCTTGGAAGTGAAGGTTTAACCATGGCTACAAAAATTGCCATTCTCAATGCAAATTATCTTGCTTCTAAGTTAAATAACTATTTCCCTGTTTTATACAAAGGTGAAACTAATTTTGTGGCTCACGAAATGATTCTTGATTGTCGTCCTTTAAAAGCCTTATCAGATATTACCGAAGCTGATATAGCAAAAAGATTGATGGATTACGGATTTCATGCACCAACTTTGTCATTTCCCGTTCATGGTACCTTGATGATCGAACCTACCGAAAGCGAATCACTCGAAGAATTGGATCGTTTTGCAGAGGCAATCGTTTCAATTCATGAAGAAATAGGTAAAGTAATCTCAGGAGAGTCTGATAAATCTGATAATCCTTTGAAGCATGCTCCTCACACCCAGGAAGTGGTTATTTCCGATTCATGGAATCATACCTATGACCGGGAAACGGCTGCATTTCCATTGTCGTGGATAAGAAGTAATAAATTCTGGCCATCAGTTTCAAGGGTTGATGATGCATTTGGAGACCGTAATCTTGTTTGTACTTGTGAACCTGTTGAAAATTACAGAAATTAGTGTACTTTTGATACCATGTTCTTTGACCTGTTTCCCATAAAAACTGAGGAACAGGTTTTTTTCTGCTACAATTCAAAAAAAAGTGTTAAATAACATAGTTTGTAAAGATTACTATTTTTGCCTTATCTGATTAATTGATGAAAAGAAAGCAATTTACCGATCAAAATATTATTGACGGTCTTCTGACAAACAATAAGGAGGTTCTTGCATTTCTCTATGATTATAATTTTGAATCGCTAAACAGGAAAATCTCCTCGGATGGAGGAAGCCGAAAAGACTCCGAAGATGTGTTTCATGATGCCTTATTAATACTCTATTTAAAAATTAAAAAAGAAAATCTGCAGTTAACATGTAGCATTCATACCTTTCTTCAGGCTATAGCACGTAATCTGTGGAAAAGAAAAATTGTTTCGGATATAACACGTTATACTCAAATAGATAACACATTAGAAACCTTATCCGAAGAAGATGAAATTGAAGAGGAATATATTCAGGTAGAAAGGAGAAAACTGTATATCCGGCATTTACTGGATATGCCTGATGACTGTCAACGATTGATAAAAATGGTGGTTGCAGGCTTATCCTTGCAGGAAATTACAAAACTTATGGCATATAATTCAGTTGAATACACAAAAACAAAGCGGTTCAGGTGTAAACTTATGCTGATAAAAAAAATTATTAACGATCCATTATATAAAGAACTTAAAAATGAAAGACTTGGAACACCTGGTGAAATACCTAGATGGTGAGCTTAGTGAAAAGGAAAAGCATGAGCTTATCGAGAAACTTAGGAATGATCCATCTTTGAGCGAAAAAGTCGATTTGATTAAGGATGTTGATGAAATAGTAGGAGATAAACATCTTTCGTCTTTTGAGGAGAGTCTGAAAGAGGTTGAAAGCGTTTATTTTAACCGTGACTTGCATAATGCATCTGTCTCATCCAGAAAGTATCTTATATTTACCAGAATTGCTGTGGTGCTTTTTGTGCTGTTATCAACAGGGGCTTATTTTTTCTTTACAGGAGAGGGTAATTCAGGCGGACAGGATAAATTATTTGCTGCATATTACGAAAAAATGCCGGCAGATTTCACTACTCGGTCAGTTTTCCCACAGGACGATAATTTTATAAAAGCTATAAAGTATTATAACGACAATAAATTCCGGGCCGCCATCATCGAATTTGAAAAAATTTTAAAATCCGATCCTGATAATAATTCTGTTAAACTGTTTCTAGGGCTTTGTTATACCGAAACCAATGAATTTGAAAATGCTGCCGGTTTTTTCAAAAGTATTCTTAAACAAAAAGATCCGATATTTGAGGAGCATGCAGCATGGTACCTGTCCTTATGTTATATTAAAACCAATAAATTTGATATGGCAAAACCAATTCTGAAGAAGCTTATCGATTCACGTTCCTTTTATATGCAAAAAGCTTCCGAATTGCAGAATAAATTGAATTAAATTTCAAAATAAGTAATACTACTGCAAAGCCTCCAATAATTAAAAGCACTAATCTTGTGTGGGTGTTTTTCAAAAACAGATTAATTGAGGCATCTCCGTAAATAATATATCCAGTCCAGAAATAAGGATGGCTATGCAGATTATCCGCTCGCTGCAGGTAACCAACTTTTGATTTACTTAATGCTTCAGAGATATTAAAACCTGATTTTAAATTAGTATAAAAACCTTTTATCAGCTCAAAAGACGACTGATCATTTACTGACCATAGCGTCATAATCACAGAACGACTGCCTGAAGAGAGAAATCCTCTGGCCAAACTGATAACCCCTTCGCCTCCGTATGTAGTTCCCGATCCGGTATTGCAGGCACTTAAAACTACCAGTTGCGACGATTGTTTCATATTGTATATTTCGTAAGTGTGAAGTAATCCGTCGTTAGGTTCGTTTTCGACTTTGGTAAATAAGAGTTTTGACAATAAGGAATTGGTTGAATCTGCAATGCCATGAGTTGCCAGATGCAGAATTTCATATTTCCCTGCCATATTCTTAAAATTTGTTTCCGTGGCGTTCCTATCCGATAAGACTTTTCCACCAGCAATTTTATGTGCAAACAACATTTCTTTGTTTGCATTTGGAAGTGAATTCAATATCGATGTGTCCGACCGCACAGCCAGTAATGAGCGGGATAATGTGTCCGTCAAAATTAAATCGTCATGGATGGGAGCAAGAGACAGAACCCGGGAATGCTTGCTAATTTTGGGTCTTTGTTTTACATCTGCCAGAAATGAAGCAGAAGGAGCGTAATAAATTGAATTTTGTTTAATCAGATAGGGTAAGTTCCTGTAATTATCAAACCGTTTGGGAATACTTGTAGTTAAAACCTCGAAGGGGATTTTATTGAGTGCATTATCTGCAATTATAATAATGTTTTTTTTCCCAATTTCATTTTGAAAGGGTTTTATTAAAATGTTGTAAAGTAAATAGGATTTTCTTGCAAAATCTGCAATATTTTCCGGCTTATAGGATGCCTGATCAAAAACTGATACTTGTTTGTAGACACTATCGGCCAATGAAGTAAGTTGGATATGTTTTAATGTATCGGTTTTTATAAGCATTTTATTCCTGTCGATATAAAACAGTATAAGGAAATTTTTACTAAGCAGATACTCTAAAACACATTCATTGTTAGAAAGGGTTTTTTGTAATCCTTTTGGTTGTATTACTTCGTGCGAGAATTTAAGTTTGAAATAATCGGGATAATTGGTTTTATATAAGTATTCGAGTGCTTCTCTCTGTTTGACAAGTTCTTCGGTGCGGGTCTGAATAAAAATTTCCGAATTTCCATTGTTTAAATGGTTTAGCATATTGAAAGCCATGCTTATCGAATCTTCTGTTTTCTTGTAGTTTTCGGGAATTAGGCCAATTTTTGAGCCTTCGTTGCTTCGTAACATGGCCATTAAAACAGAAGCTTTACTCAGTTCAGCATATTTGAAGGCCTCATTCCGGTAAAGTTCCTCACCGGTTTGGTTATACAATTCCAGGCAAACCTTAATGAAATTAGGATATTTATGAGAGGTGAAATTGGAATAAAAATATTTTTGTTCTTCAGTTGTTTGTTGCATTTTGTAACTATACATATAGTCGAGCGACAGACCGAGATTTTTATAACATTCTTTCAGGTCTCTCAGGGATTCTTTTTTAGTATTTCTGATTTTAGAAAGCTGATAAAAGGCTT
>JAAUTT010000084.1 GCA_012031335.1 Bacteroidales bacterium
CTTTTGGTAATTCTCAAAAAAGTAATTGTTGAAAAAAACGATAACATGCAGGAACATAAATAGCTTTCTTTTATTTAATTTTCCGGTTCACATATTGTTAAGATGTTTGCCATTATCGATATTGAAACTACGGGAGGAAGCCCTAAGCATGAAAAATAACCGAAATTGCAGTTATCCTGCATGACGGAAAAACTATTACAGATCAGTTTTCAACACTTATAAACCCCGAGAAGATTATACCTTATCATATAACAAGCCTTACTGGAATTTCAAATGAAATGGTGGCAGATGCTCCCCGCTTTTATGAAATAGCACGAAAGCTTGTAGAAATGACAGAAGGGTATACATTTGTTGCCCATAATGTAAATTTCGATTATCGTTTTATTAAAGAAGAATTTGCCCGACTTGGTTTTGACTATAAACGCAATACGCTTTGTACAGTTAAACTGAGCAGAAAAATTCTGCCTGGAAAGCGATCTTATAGTCTGGGGCTACTTTGCGATGAATTGGGAATCTGTATCAATGGCCGTCATAGAGCAATGGGCGACGCATTGGCCACTGCAAAGCTTTTTGATATTCTTTTATCAGCCGATACAAATTCTCAACCAAACCTTTTTCAGCCTCAATCTATCAACCTGCAGAGCCTTCATCCTTTCTTTGATTCAGCTTGTATATCCAAACTTCCGGGTAAAGCAGGCGTGTATTACTTTTTTAATGAGAAAGGCGAAATAATATACATAGGTAAAAGCAACGATATTCAAACAAGAGTCATTTCACACCTTTGCAATAACACCACCAAAAGGCTATTGAAATGAAAACTCAAATTGTTTCAATAGATTATGAAATTACCGGAAGTGAACTTATCGCGCTTCTTCTTGAATCGGAAGAAATAAAAAAACACAAACCCCGCTTTAACCATGCACAAAGACGAACACCAACACATTGCGGGATTTTCCTAAATATTGATGAAAATGGCTATATGCGACTTTCTATAGCCAATAATGCAAATTCGAATTCAGATCCACTTACATCTTTTTAACAATTCGGCTGAAGCCGCGAGTTTCTTCATTTTCTGATTCAGAGATATCATTTATGCCAGAGCCTTTGTGGCCTATATAATAGTTCGGGAGCCTGTTTTCAGCACCAGTTGGGCGAATGCAACGGAGCCTGCTGTGGAAAAGAATTACCCGAAACGTATAACATCAGAGTTAAAAAGGCACTTACTCATTTTGAATACGAAACCAAAAGCTTCTTTATAATCGATAAAGGGCGGAGCAACGAAGAAATGTCTATTGTTCAGATACGTAACGGAAAATATGTTGGTTATGGTTTTACCAGCAGAGAATTTTCCTATTCAACCACCGAAAACTTATCTGATTGTATAAAACTGGCTAAGGATAATCGGGATATTCAACAAATTATCAAACATCATATCAAAAATATAAGGTAGAAAAATAATTCCATATTAATTCCATATTTACCCTCTCTGAAAAATACATATCAGCAAAATAAAACGCATTTCAATGACATAAATCATAAAACTTCTTTTCAGGAATGCCGTAAATTATTTCAAAACTTTTAAAATTAGGTAGTATGAAAAGATTGGTGTTGTTTTTTGGATTGAGTACGTTAATTTCTATGTCACTTTTAGCACAAACCATAAAAGTTGTATCTTACCCCCAGTTTGTTTCTAACAGCTTGCTTGTTTTCAGCAAATATGTTAATTGGCCGTTAAATCATAAAAATGGCGACTTTATCATAACTATTATTGGTAATCCCGATGTTTACAAGGAACTAAGCAGTAATATTCACACCATGAAGGTTGGATCGCAGAATATTATTGTGAGATATTACAACAAAGTTAATGAAGTTCAGGACTTTAGCCATATTTTATTTTTATCGGAAAACAACAGCAGTACAATAAAAAAGGTAACAGATAAGGTAGGATCTGAAAACACATTGATTGTAACCTCCAGTGAAGGATTACTAACTTATGGTGCAGGAATAAATTTTATTCCGGTAGATGGTTTAATGAAGTTTGAAATATCAAAAGGAAATATCAGCAAACGAAATCTTGAAATTCATTCCTGGTTAGAAAAAATGGCTGCAAAGCAAGGTTAAGAAACTTTCAGTACTTTAAAAAAAGTAATATCTTTATGGGGTATTACTTTTTTTGTTTTAGTTAAATATCCTGCCATTACAGGTTATTTAACTAATTTTAATAAATAAATTTACCGGCAATCCGTTGTTAATAGTAATTTTATGCTTGTATTTTGTCTATTTAATGTACATTTGCACAATATTTTTAGAATGAAGAAACATATATTATTAATTGGTATTCTGGTTGTTACGTTATTTTCTTGTGGTAAATACGAAAAGATTCTTAAAAGTTCCGACTATAAGATGAAATATCAAAAAGCATTTGAGTATTACAATGCTGAAGAATATGTAAGAGCAGCCACCATTTTTGAACAGATAGTACCTGTATTTAAAGGAACGGATAAATCGGACACTGTTTCGTATTACCATGCTATGAGTTATTACAAACAAAAGGATTACACACTGGCAGGTCATTATCTCAAGAATTTTTTTCAAAATTATCCTTACTCTCCATTTGCAGACGAAGCCCAATTCTTATCTGCATATTGCTTTTATATGGATAGTCCCAGACCGAGTCTGGATCAGGAAAACACCTACACTGCCATTGATGCATTTACTTTGTATATTCGAAATCACCCCACAAGTAAGCATATTGAGGATGCGCAGAAGTATATCGGCGATTTGCAGGACAAGCTGGTAGATAAATCGTACAAAAATGCAAGATTGTATTTTGACCTTGGTGATTACAAAAGTTCCATTATTGCACTGAACAATAGCATTTCCGAATATCCCAATACTAAATACCGGGAAGAATTACAGTTTTTAATACTGCAGTCGAATTATTTTCTGGCGAAGAACAGTGTGCTTTCCAAACAAAAAGAAAGATTTCAGTCAACTATCGATGAGTATTATTCGTTTATTGCAGAGTTTCCTAACAGTAAATACTCTAAGGATGCCAAAGATATTTACGAAGATTCTCAGTCATTTATAAAGTAAAACATTAAATTTCAATATAAAACATGGACTACAAAAACCAAAGCTCCAGGATCCACTATCACACGCGATTTGGATAAAATTGAAGAACCAATCGGAAATGTTTATGAAACAGTAATGATTATTGCTAAAAGAGCAAATCAGATAAGTGTGGAAATGAAACAGGAACTGAACCGGAAACTGGAAGAATTTGCCTATTACACTGATAACCTGGAAGAAGTTTCGAAAACCGTGAGCAAATAGAGATTTCGAAATTTTATGAAAGGCTTCCTAAACCCAACCTGATTGCCATTCAGGAATTTGTTGAAGGCGAGGTATATTATCGTAATCCAGCCAAGAATGCATAATGCTTCTTAAGGGTAAAAAAATATTATTGGCCGTAACTGGCAGTATAGCAGCTTACAAGGCTGCTATTCTTGTCCGTATGCTTGTGAAGGAAGGTGCTGACGTTAAAGTACTGATGACCCCGCTGGCCAAGGAATTCATTACCCCGCTTACACTGGCAACACTTTCAAAAAACCCTATTCTTGTCGATTTTTTTAATCCTGAAAATGGAGACTGGAATAGCCATGTCGACTTGGGATTATGGGCCGATGCCTTCCTGATAGCCCCGGCCACAGCCAACACTATTGGAAAGATGGCTAACGGCATTGCTGATAATCTAGTTATTACTACTTACCTTTCAGCCCGCTGCAAAGTTTTTGTAGCTCCGGCTATGGATTTGGATATGTTTTCGCATCCGACTACAACCCGGAACCTGGGAATACTGAAATCGTTCGGCAATATTATTATAGAACCTGCAACCGGAGAACTGGCCAGTGGTCTTGAAGGTAAAGGCCGGATGGAAGAACCTGAAAATATTGTAAAAGCTTTAGCAGAATATTTCGGAGGTACAATCAGAAAAGATAAGGACCTTTTGCATAAAAAGGTTATGGTTACAGCGGGGCCAACTTATGAAGCCATTGATCCTGTGCGTTTTATAGGTAATTACTCTTCAGGGAAAATGGGATTTGCCATAGCCGAAGAACTAGCAAACCGCGGAGCTATGGTAATCCTGGTGAGCGGCCCTGTTTCACTGAAGCTTTTTCATCCCAACATTCAGGTTATTAAAGTGGCAAGCGCCGGAGAAATGCATGAAGCCTGTATCTCAAGATTTTCGCACATGGACGCTGCCATACTTTCGGCGGCAGTCGCCGACTTTACCCCTGTAAACCCTCTGCCTAAAAAGGTAAAACGCGAAAAAGAAAATTACCTGCTGGAACTGAAGCCTACATCGGATATTGCTGCTCATTTAGGATCATTAAAAAATAACAAACAGGTATTGGCAGGTTTCGCACTCGAAACAAATGATGAACTCGAAAATGCCCAGAAAAAATTAAAATCGAAAAATCTCGATTTTGTAGTTTGAATTCTTTAAATGACCCGGGAGCAGGCTTTCAGGTCGATACCAACAAAATAACTATCATCGACAAAAACAATAATATTCAGAAATTTGAGTTAAAAACTAAAGCCGAAGTGGCAACTGATATTGTTAACAAACTCGTAACCTGCTTCTGAAATGTTTCTCCGTTCATTTTCCCTTATCTGCCTGATTTTTATCTCCTCATATACTTTAGTTGCACAAGAACTTAAGTGTAATGTTCAAATTGTTTCCGAGCAAATTCAAGGTACCAATAAACGGGTTTTTGAAACTTTGCAAAATGCCATTTTCGAATTTATGAATAACCGAAACTGGACCAACCATGTTTATGGTAGCCAGGAAAGAATTGAGTGTAACCTTCTTTTTAATCTCAACGATCATTCTGGAGATGTTTTTAAAGGGACTTTGCAGATTCAGAGCCGTAGACCGGTTTTCAATTCATCGTACAATACAACTTTACTTAATTATCTTGATCAAAATATCACTTTCACCTATGTGGAATATGAACCACTTGAGTATAACGAAAGTAGTTTCACTTCCAACCTCACCTCTATTCTTGCCTATTATGCACTGGTGATGATCGGTCTGGATTACGATTCTTATTCTCTCAAAGGTGGAACTGATATATTCCGCCGGGCCGAAACACTTGTAAATAATGCCCAGCAGGCTACGGAAAAAGGTTGGAAAGCTTTTGATGCCAGCAGCAATAAAAACAGGTACTGGCTTATCCAGAATATACTCGATGAAAAATACAGCCCTGTGCGCGATTTTATATATCGGTATCACAGGTTGGGTCTCGATGTTTTGGCAGATAAAACCAACGAAGGACGAGACGCTGCTGTTGAATCGATACGTATGATTCAGCAGGTATTTCGTCAGAAACCCGACCCATACCTCCATTGGTTGCAGGTAGTTTTCGATGCCAAAACGAAGAATGGGTTAATCTGTTTTCGGGTTCCTTCCCCGAAGAAAAAAACAGGGTGGTACAAATCTTAAAAGAAATTGATGCTCCCAATTCCAACAAGTATCAAAAAATAATGCAACAATAATTTAACACACTGTTTATCAATTGTATTATTCCAAATTATTACATTCAATAAATGATTTCTGTAATAGCCGGTGTATAACTTCTCTGCTTCCGGTTTTTTATTTAAATCACATTCAACTATCTTAGCAGCATCAATACCCAATCATGCTAAAAGCACTTTCCATACAGAATTACGCTTTAATAAAAGATATCCGTATAGATTTCAACAATGGTTTATCCATCATCACCGGAGAAACAGGAGCAGGTAAATCTATCCTGCTGGGCGCGTTGTCGCTGCTGATTGGTCAGCGTGCTGACACATCAGTTCTCTTCGATACTTCCCGTAAATGCATTGTGGAGGGGACTTTCCATATTTCAACCTATGGAATGAAAGATTTTTTCGGGGAAAATGAGCTGGACTATGCCGATGAGACCACAATCCGCCGTGAAATAACCAACGAAGGTAAATCACGTGCTTTTATAAACGATACTCCTGTAAATATCGGTTTGCTGAAAACTTTGGGAGATAAATTAATTGATATCCATTCCCAGCACGAGAATCTTTATCTCGAGAATCCGTTGTTTCAACTTGATATTCTGGATACAATTGCACATCAACACAAAGATTTGGAGGTCTATAAGGAGAATTATCATAGCTACCGAAAACTGCTTAACGATTTTCAGGAAGTAAACGATCGAAATGAAAAGCAGAAAAATGATCTTGATTACCTGCAACATCAGTTTAACCAGTTAAACAATGCCAAACTTAAAGGCGATGAGTTGGAGGAGTTGGAGGCCGAATATCAAACACTTTCACATGCTGAAGAAATCAAAACCCATCTTGCCATTATCTCCGAATTGCTGAGTGGTGAAAACAATGCCCTTATTGTTAATACAAAAGATTGTATCCAGCACCTGCTTAAAATTAAAGATATTTTTAAACCTGCAGGAGAGTTTAAAAGCAGGTTCGAAAGTATTTTAATTGAAATGAAGGACCTGTACCCAGCCATTGACAAACTGGCAACCAATATTGAACACGACCCTGTCAGACTTGAATACGTAAAACAAAGGCTTGACCTGATCAATACACTGCTTCAGAAACACAAGCTTGACAATGTAACGGCCCTGATAGAACTTAAGGACAAACTTTCGGAACAGATTGGTTCCATTGTAACAGCCGACGAAAGGATTTTACAGCTGAAAAAACAGATTGGGGAGCAAAAACAACAGCTTGCAAAGTTAGCTGCCAACCTCACCGCAAAAAAGGGAAAACAATCGGCTCCTGATCTGGAAAAAAGAGTGGAAGAAATACTGCATCAATTGGGTATGCCCAATGCTGTTTTTCAGGTAGATTTTACTTCATCCCCGGAATTTACGTTAACGGGAACCGATAAAGTAAGGTTTTATTCAGTGCCAACAAGCAATCGGGTCCCCAGGAAATATCCAAAGTAGCATCGGGCGGTGAAATGGCGAGACTCATGCTGAGTTTAAAAGCCATAATTGCTCAAACCATGTCTCTTCCTACCATTATTTTTGATGAAATCGATAGCGGTGTTTCGGGAGACATTGCAGATAAAATGGGAAATATCATTGAAACACTGGCTTCATTTACCCAAGTTATCAACATAACCCATCTGCCTCAGATAGCTTCTAAAGGAAAGAATCATTACATGGTTTACAAAGAAGATCAACTGGGAAATACCTACACCCACATAAAATTACTTTCGTTGAACGAAAGAATAACCGAAATTGCAAAAATGTTAAGCGGAGAGCAGCTTACCGATGCTGCCATCAATAATGCCCGGGAACTGTTAAAACATGCTCTCGCATAACATTTTCGCCTGAAACGTTTTTTAACAAATTGAACAATATGCATTCTTAATCATTTTACATAGGTGCAATTTTTTTATTATTTTCAGTTTTAACTTTAATTTTTATTTATGGCTTATAATCTTTTAAAGGAAAAGAGGAATTATTTTGGCGCGCTTAACGAAATGTCTATTGCCTGGAAAGTAGCAGAAAAAGCTCACGAGGAAGGTGGTAGATTTATTCTTACCAACACTCCGGTAGCAATGCGACTGGGACAGGTTGACGAGTTAGCCGAAAAATGTAACACTGCAATAATTCCTGCTGATGCTACCAATTTGGAAGATCTCGAAAAGCTTTTTACCCAATCGATGGATATGCTGGGAGGGAAAATCGATTTTGTACTCCACTCAATTGGCATGTCACCCAACGTTCGCAAAGGCATTCCCTACGATTTGATCAATTACGATAATTTCCTTAAAACGCTCGACATTTCGGCACTTTCTTTCCATAAGATACTGCAAACAGCCCGCAGATTGGATGCTATCAACGAATGGGGATCGGTAGTTGGCTTATCATATGTAGCGGCACAACGCACTCTTTTTGGCTATAACGATATGGCCGACGCTAAGGCCATCCTGGAGAGTATCGCACGGAGTTTCGGTTATATTTACGGGGTAGAGAAAAAAGTAAGGATAAACACCATTTCTCAATCGCCAACCATGACAACTGCTGGTAGCGGAGTAAAAGGAATGAACTCTCTTATGGACTTCACCGAACGCATGTCGCCACTTGGCAATGCAACTGCCAATGAATGTGCCGATTATGTTGTTACATTATTTTCGGATCTTACCCGGAAGGTAACCATGCAAAATCTTTATCACGATGGAGGATTCTCCAGTATTGGTATGAGCGAAAAAGCCATGATGCAGTACGACAAAAGCTTCGAGGAATGTCCTGAAAAAAACAAATAAGCATTAAATTTAATACTCAACAGTCCATTGGCCTTTAAATAAAGGTATGGACTGTTTTGTTTTAATGTAATCTTTAGTTTTTACAATATTTCTCGTTTAGTTCTTTGGGAATGAAATTACCTCCAAGCTTTTTGGATTTTTTCAGATCAGAACAAACATTGTCAGTTTTATTCAGGCCGATATTAGCCAAAGCCCTGTTATAGAATGCAAAGGAATTTTCAGGGAAAAGTAAAATTGAATTGTTAATATCCTCTAATGCCTTATCGTAATTCTTCAGACCAATATAGGCATATCCCCTGTTATTCAAAAGTGTTGCCTTTAAATCATTGGTAAGTGAATCCAATGCTAACCCCTCATTGGCATATTTCAAACCAGTGTCGTAATTCCCGGCCTGACCATGGAAATAGGATAGATTATTTAATGTTAATATATTCTTCGGATCAATTATATATGCCCTGTCAAGGTATTTAAAGCACAACTCCATCTCATGAAGCATCCAATAGGCATATGAAATTCCAACACAGGAAAATATATCATTCGAATCCAGGTTCAGTATTGTCCGATAGTCTTCCAAGGCTAAGTTGTATGAGATAAATACATGTTGCAGGTAACACGCAGTTTCACAAAGGCTACAAACATTGTATCCGAAACCTTAAGTTTCCCAATTTCGACATTGGCCTGCTTAAGAGCTTCGTTTATCTTACCCTGATTAAAAAGATTTTGTGCCCTTTCAAAATTATTTGTTTGCCCTGAAATTAAGGAGGGATAAATGAGTAAAATAAGAAGGAGATTTCGTAACATAATCCGAATATGTAAATTAACTTATATAGCATTAGCCCTGATTTACGAAAAGTTGGTTAATAAGTTTGTAACTTCAGATTTTCGATTGACGGCCAGTTCCTGTCATGTATAAAAATTACCTGGAATCAAAAAATCAGATTGTAAAATTATGCCGGTATTTTCAGAGATAAGCTTTTGTTTTAAAAACCTAAGGAAAGTTAATGATCATTACCTGTTATCACATGTACATTTTTTTTTAAAGGTCATATGGAATATCTATGATGATTTGGTCATTCTTGATGGGTGATCATTTCGGATCATGAACATTTCATTTTTTATTATTTTCGCACAGTTAATATCAATTTCTTTTTAAATGAATAACTATCTCCTGGGAGCTATATTTGTTTTCTCACCCTTGTTGCTATTGTATGGATGTAAAAAAATAAACCTCTTAAACCGTTTAGGTACCGTTTCTCTGGCTTATATCATAGGGATTATCCTTGGTAATATCGGTTGGCTTACTCCCGAAAGCAAACAGTTACAAAACGATTTTACCTCAGTAACCATTGCCCTGGCTTTACCCATGCTGCTTTTTTCAATTAACCTTAAACAATGGTCGCGGTTGGCATTTAAAACGGGACTGGCAGTTTTATTAGGTATCCTATCAGTAATTATAATAATTGTGATAGGCCATTTTATGATGAAGAAATTCATTCCCGAATGCTGGCAGGTTTCGGGATTAATGGTGGGAGTTATATTGGAGGAACAGCTAACATGGCAGCTATCATGAAAGCTCTCGGAGGTAATCCTGAAACATTTATCCTTGTAAATGCCTACGATATCCTAATCAGCATGGTATACTTCATTTTTATAGTTACCTGGGCTCAAAAACTGCTGAATAAGTTTCTTATTCCTTTTAAACCCATGGATTCCAAGGTTCATCTTAGCAATGAGGTGGATGATTACGATGGCTGGGACTCTTATAAAGGAATTCCTCAAAAAAGGTTATTCTCCCACTTATTGCTGCAATTCTTTTATCATCGGGGGTTGTTGCATTATCACTGCAGATCAGCAAGAAATTCCCTACCGATTACCAAACAGC
>JAAUTT010000085.1 GCA_012031335.1 Bacteroidales bacterium
TTTTTTAATATTTTTTGTGACTTTACGGGTTTTTGAGCCTGAAAATTCTCATAGGCACAATTTATGACCCCAAAACAGAGATGCCACTGTCTTAGGAGCATCTCGCACCCAATTAAGCCTGATAAATGATATTTATACTGTTGACAAAATATTTAAAGTATGTTTCCTGAAATTCCTTCGATGCGAATTTTTCTTTCAGGTTGTTATATAATATGGTATCCCCATTTTTTTGGCATCTTTAAAATCTCTGAGGGCTTGTCTGGCTAATTTTCCTCTTTCAATTTTTCGGATGCCGCCATAATGCCTTCTTTTTCGTTACCATATACCAGATCGTTTATGCCTGGCACAAATGCATTAGGGTCTAAATAAGCGAGATAGGAAAGTAAATTTGGTATCTCGATTTTAATTTTGATGTTCGATAAATAATTGTGAACTGAGTCCTTTTCGTTGGATACAATTCCAAATGCCATAAGCGGCGCTCCTTGACTTCCTGAATATAATCCCTCAAAAGCTGCAAATTTCATGGGTTGTTTTTGTGCAACCAGTCTGGCAGAAGTGTCGCCCGAGAAAGCAAGGAAGATCGATGAAAGTAATCCGAAGGTTCCCGCAACAATCATACTCTTAATGGCAAATTGTTCCTGCCTCTTTTTCAGGAGAAACCATGCACTTATTCCCACAACAAAAACTGAAGCAAGCACATAGCCAGAAGTTATGGTGTGAAGGAATTTGTTAATGGCAACCGGCGAAAAAAGAACTTCCCAGAAGTTAAGCATTTCGTTTCGTGCCGATTCGGGGTTAAAATGCATGCCTGCAGGGAATTGCATCCAGCCGTTTGCAACCAGAATCCACAGAGCCGAAAGGTTAGCGCCAAATGCTACCAGCCATGTCGATATCAGATGGAACTTGGGACTTACTTTGTTCCATCCGAAGAACATAACAGCTATAAAAGTCGACTCCAGAAAAAATGCCATTATACCTTCAATTGCAAGCGGTGCGCCAAAAATATCGCCCACAAACCAGGAGTAGTTCGACCAGTTTGTGCCGAACTCAAATTCGAGAATTATTCCGGTTGCAACCCCAATAGCAAAATTAATCCCGAAAAGGGTCATCCAGAATTTTGTAATACGTTTCCACTCAGGATTTTTAGTCTTTATGTAGATAGTTTCCATAAAGGCTATAATAAATCCCAAACCAAGAGTTAGAGGTACAAAGAGCCAGTGATACATTGCTGTAAGTGCAAATTGAGCTCTCGACCAATTCACAAGTGAGTAATCAAATTGATCTAGCATTAATATAGTTTTATTTGGTTCATCGCGTTAATTGATCGATCACATAGTCCGATTTGTCTTTGTCGTTTTTAAAACGGGTGTTTAGGAAATCGGGAAAGAAAAACACTTTCAGGATGGCAAACATGATAAATAGTTTGATTAAAATGATCATCCAGAGCTTTTTACCAACAGTCATGCTTTTAAACCCATCGTAATAAAAGTAAAATATTCTCTTAAGCAGGTGCATTTGTTTAATAAATTATGTTTTATTGGTTCGAAAAGTTTCGAATAAAATTAAAGATAACGAATTATTCTAAAGAAATGTACTATTTTTCAAACCTGATATTGAATTTTATGAATCATTTTACTTTCTAATTTTACTTTCGTCTAAACAAAATTCATTTCAGAATTGTTATCGTATGTCGATAAAATTGTATCTTTATTTGCGTCGCTATACCTTCATTTTGAATTAGTTTTAAATAAGATAGCGATTTATTTAGAAAAACTATAAATGACGACTTTTGTGATCCTTAAATGTTTTAACATATGAAAAAGCTTATAATCCCAATATTTTTTTCGTTTTTTATAATTTACCCTGTTTTTGCACAAGACATGGAGGAATGCGGAGATTGGTATCTCTGAACATCTCGATAGTATAATGCCTCCCGGTATCACTTTAATAGACGAATCCGGGAATACCGTTCTTATGAAATCCTTGATAGATAAGCCAACAGTGTTGAATCTTGTTTATTACAGATGCCCGGGGTATATGTTCTCCTTTTAATGGAAGGCGTTCGCTGACCTGGTATCAAAAAAGTGATCTGCAAATAGGAAAGGATTATCAGGTATTCACTATAAGTTTTTGATCCCAGCGAAGGGATAGAATTAGCAAAAACAAGAAAAAAAATTATTTGAAGCTTGTAAAAAGGGTAATGCGGCAGATGGTTGGAAGTTTTTCGTAGCCGACAGTGCAAATGTTGCAAACATTACACGCTTTTTTGGGTTTAAATACAAAAAGACCGGAAACGATTATCTGCATGCAGCTGCAATAGCAGTCATAAGCCCGCAGGGTAAACTTACCAGATATCATTATGGTACATTTTTTCAGCCTTTTGAGTTCAGAATGTCGGTAATTGAAGCCAATAAAGGACAATCGCAGCCCACAATCAATCGAATCCTGAAGTATTGTTTTAAATACGATGCTGAAGGAAAGAAATATGTATTGAATGTAACCCGGGTATCGGCCACCTTTATTTTTGGACTCGCTTTATCAATTTTTCTTTATCTGGTGTTAAAACCTATCTTTTTAAAAAATAAAGCTAAATAAAATCTCTTATGTCAGAATCTTCAGCATCAACACAGTTAAGTTACTTAAAGGTAAAAACCCATAAAGGTATTTGGAACTGGCTTTTAACTACCGATCATAAAAAGATAGGCCTCATGTATTTATATGCCATGGCAGCCTTTTTTGCCGTTGGCGTAATACTTGGGCTTGCAATAAAACTGGAGCTTATAGCCCCTGGAAAAACAGTTATGGGGGCGCAAACTTACAACAGCTTTTTTACTTTACACGGAATAATCATGATTTTCCTTATTGTGGTTCCGGGATTGCCTGCTGTTTTCGGTAATTTTTTTCTGCCTTTAATGATCGGAGCAAAAGATGTTGCTTTTCCTAAATTGAATTTATTGTCGTGGTATTGTTATATGGGCGGTGCTGTTGTAGCTATTATGTCGCAATTTATGGGAGGCAATTCGCCAGATACAGGTTGGACATTTTATGCTCCCTATAGTTTTAAAGTTGCATCTAATGTGCTTCCAGCGGTAATTGGCGCATTTATTTTAGGCTTCTCATCCATATTAACAGGGCTAAATTTTATTGTAACCATGCACAGGATGAGAGCTCCAGGTATGACCTGGTTTAAAATGCCCCTTTTCCCATGGAGTCTTTATGGAACAGCCTGGATCCAATTACTGGCTACACCTATCATTGGTATAACACTGCTCATGATAGTTGCCGAAAGAACTCTTAAAATTGGCTTTTTTGATCCGGCGCTTGGGGGTGATCCCGTGTTGTATCAACATTTATTCTGGATTTATTCTCATCCGGCGGTATATATAATGATTCTTCCGGCAATGGGAGCCATTTCCGAGATTTTGCCCACATTTGCACAGAAATCCATTTTCGGATACAAAGCCATAGTAATTTCAACAATGGCCATTGCTTTTGTTGGTTATTTTGTTTGGGGACACCATATGTTTGTAGCCGGCATGAGTGGTTTATCGCTTTACCTTTTTCACTTTTAACATTTCTGGTTGCTATACCTAGTGCCATAAAGGTTTTCAACTGGGTGGCAACACTTTATAAAGGATCGATTCGACTGGATACACCTTTTCTATTGGGCAGTTTCCTTTATTTTTTGTTTTCATGATCGGTGGCTTAAGTGGTTTGGTACTTGGTTCATTGGCAACTGATGTTCATGTTCATGATACACATTTCGTTCTTGCGCATTTTCATTATATAGTCTTTGGTGGTGTTGGATTTGCATTTTTCGGTGCAATCCATTACTGGTTTCCAAAAATATATGGACGCATGTACGACAAATTCTGGGCAAATGTTGGCTGGGGTTTCTTTTTCGTTGGTTTTAATTTTCTTTATGGTACCATGTTTTATCTGGGAATTGCAGGTATGCCCCGCCGGTATTTCGATTATACCGAAAAATTTCATAGTGGAAATATCGTATCTACCGTAGGTTCATGGGTAATGGTATTTGGCTTGGTAATTATTGTTGCAAACCTTATTAAATCGAGGCGCTATGGGGCACCAGCTGTTGCAAACCCCTGGAACGGACAAACCCTTGAATGGAAAACATCAAGTCCGCCACCTCTTGAAAATTTTGAAGTTGAGCCTGTTGTTACAAAAGGCCCTTATGATTATGCTTAATCAAAATAGTTTTATATATGAGCAGTAGTATCTCAACTCACGCAGAGCATTACGATCCTCAGGCCTCCAAATTTGGAATGTGGTTATTTATTTTTACCGAAATTCTCTTGTTTGGCGGACTGTTTATTGTTTATTCAACTTACAGGTATGTCTATAACGACGCCTTTCATCTGGCAGCAAGAGAACTTAATCTCGTTGCCGGAACCATCAATTCCATTATCCTGTTATTTAGCAGTACTACTGTTTCAATGGCTATTTCTGCTCTTCAAAAGGGTGATAAAGCAATGAGTAAGGGGTTTATTGCTGCTACAATTATTCTCGGGATTATTTTCCTTGTAAACAAATATTTCGAATGGGGTGTGAAAATAGAACATGGATTATATCCCGGTTCTGATATCCTGGCCAGTTTTGGATTTGGCGATACCTTGTTTTTTGGTTTATACTTTGCCATGACGGGATTGCACGCACTTCATATGGTGATTGGAATTGTAATCTGGATTTTTGCATATGTCTATATTGTAAAGGGGAAAACACATCAAAATAAACCTACTTTAGTTGAAAATGCTGGCCTTTACTGGCATTTGATAGATGTTATCTGGATATTTTTATTCGTACTATTTTACCTGATTACATAAGCGGATATGGAACAAGAAAAACCTCACACTTTAAGTTTTAAGGCACAGATTTCTATTCTGGTGATCCTTATTATTCTTACTTTTATCGAAATAGGGATTGCTAAAATTGATATCGGCCCCTATGGCCTGGCTGCAATTCTCCTGGTAGCAGCAACGCAGGCTTTTATAGTAATAGCATACCATATGCATTTAAAATTTGAAAGTACTTTTTTTAAAGTTATGGTAGTTGGCATGTTTGTATTGTTTTTTGTCGGTTTTAATTGTTACAATTTCTGACTATATTTTCAAGTAACTATGTACTCAAACTTATCAAATTTTTCTCAGGGAGTTGATAATGCCTTTCTGTTGATTATAGGTATTTCAATATTTTTTCTGATAGCAATAACAATAGCGATGATAATTTTTATTGTTCGCTATAATCGTAAGAAAACCCGTTGCAACACAAATTCATGGTAGTACTACGCTCGAAATCGTTTGGACAGTAATACCTATTATTCTGGTATTGGTTATGTTCTATTATGGGTGGAAAGGTTATCATCCTATGAAGGAGAAAGCCCCGAAAGAAGCCATGACAATTATAACAACGGCCAGGATGTGGAGTTGGTCATTTCAGTACCCAAACGGAAAAATTACCGATTCATTATATATTCCTGTTGACAGGCCGGTAAGGTTGGAACTGAATTCGCCAGATGTTATACATAGTTTATATATTCCTTCTTTCAGAGTAAAACAGGATATAGTCCCCGGTAGAACCGAGGTTATGTGGTTTATACCACAAAAGAAGGAAGATAGATATTTTTTTGTACTGAATATTGCGGATTGCAACATTCATACATGATTTCGGCTGTTAATGTTATGGCCGATTCCAGCTTTAATAGTTGGTATAAAGATACTACTCAGCTTGCTGCTACAGCTGCTGCAGGTGAATTGCCCGGCGCAAAAGGATTGTCTGTGCTGAAGAAAAACGGATGTCTTGCCTGTCATTCAATTGATGGTTCTAAACTTGTTGGCCCAACTTATAAAGGATTATATGGTAAATCCGAAATAGTGGAATCGAATGGAAAGGAACGACAAATTACTGCCGATGATGCCTATATCGAAAAATCCATTTACGAGCCTAATGCCGATGTGGTAAAGGGTTATACTGCCGGTATGATGCTTTCGTATAAAAATACTATTAATGAGGAGGAGATTAAACAAATCATAGAATATCTTCAAACTTTGAAGTAAATGAAGCTGTAAAAAGTAAATTTAAATACCAATTCACTATTGTCGCAAGGTTATTCATTTGATATTCTATGCTTTGATTTTTGTGTCTTCGTGTTTAAATTGTGTTTAGAGACTTTTTAGACCCCCTCATTTATATGGTAAAGAAACGATATGGCTATAAAAAGGAAAGTGTCATCATCCCGACGACACTCCTAACACAGAAACTAACTACTAACTATCTACAAACTACTACTCGTATATTTTTGCAATTATCTTGCCATATTATTTTTCTTAACATATTTTAAGAATAGTAAAAGTAGCATTATAGCTAATTTAAATCCTAGGTGATAGGGTGATATTTTATTTTTTAAACAGGTGATATTAAATTTCAATTAGGGTGATCTGGATAACCATAGTTTTGAAATTTTCATTTTTAAAGAATGGACCGAAATAATACAATATATCATCTTATCTTTGCCCTGTGCGAAAATTACCTGTTTTCTTGATGGAGTAATCCATAATTTTGATCCTGATTTTGTTAAACGGCTTTTTTGCAATTTATTAAATCGCACACTTTTTTTCCAAAAAAGCCAAAATTGAAATATTGCTGAATCGGGCGTTAAAGGTACCGTAGTTACATAGGAATCCCTTTCGGAGCCCGAAAGGTTTTTCTCAGCTAATCAGATGGCAACGAATCTAATCCGCATTTTTGCCCGAATATATGGCGGGGTTATTTTTGCCGATATTACCCCGTTTGTGGAACAAATTGCCGGGATAGGAAATTTCGCTCATAAAATTGCCCTTGGAACAGGATAGTGGTTCAAGCTGCCTTCTGTTCGATAATATGCACGAGTTAATTGCTAATTATAATTTATTGGTGATCTTTTCGCTTCATCAGAAAATAGAAAGATATGATTGTTAAACTTAAGTCCTCGTCCGGGCGACTTAAAAATTTACTGGTATCGTTTGAGTCCAGAAACTACCGCTGGTATTTTGCCGGGCAAAGTGTTTCGCTTATAGGGTCGTGGATGCAAAGCATTGCTATGAGCTGGCTGGTATATCGTATAACCGGTTCGGTATTTCTTTTAGGGTTTGTTGGGTTTGCCAGCCAGATTCCAAGCTTCTTTTTTTCTCCTTTTGCGGGAGTGCTAACAGACAAGTATAACCGAAAAACTATCATGATCTGGACTCAGGTTTTATTTATGTGTCAGGCATTATTACTCGCGATATTAACACTTTCAGGATGGATCCAGGTTTGGCAAATTATTTTTCTCAGTTTGATGTATGGATTTATAACTGTATTTGATACTCCGGCAAGACAGTCGTTGGTTGTTGATCTTGTGAAGGATAGAGAAAACCTGGGGAATGTGATTGCGCTTAATTCAGCAGTTTTTAATGGAGCCCGTTTGGTTGGACCAGCAATTGCCGGTTTTGTAATTGCTTACACCGGCGAAGGTATTTGTTTTCTTATCAATGCAGTAAGTTTCTTACTTATTATTGTGGCATTGATCCAGATTAAGGTTAGCCCCCATCAGTCGTGCCGAAAGTGGCACTTCCTTATGGCATGAGTTAAAAGCCGGATATCAATACACATTTGGACAACCATCCATTCGCTTGCTAATACTCGTTTTGTCGGCTATCAGTCTTATGGGACTGCCTTTTTTTGTAATTCTTCCGGCGTATGCCGGGAGATTTGGAGGAGACAGTAAAACACTCGGCTTATTAATGTCTTCGGCAGGGTAGGGGCGGTTGCTGGCTGCTTTATTTCTGGCATCCCGTTCGGGAGTAAATGGTCTTGTTAAAATTATATCGGTAAACTTGTTTCTGTTTGGTTTTGGAATTGCCGGACTGGCTTTTAATCAGTTAAGCATCAACGCCTACTTGTTTATGTTTTGTAGTGGATTTGGAATGGTTGCATCTATTGCCGGGATAAACACCTTAATTCAGTTTAATGTTGATGATGAAATGCGCGGCAGAGTGCTAAGTTTTTATGCCATTGCACTTATGGGTATGAATCCACTTGGGAGCTTTCTGGCCGGATCTTCTGCAAGCGTGATTGGCTTAAAATATACATTATTAATCAGTGGATTAGTGTGCATAATTACCGGAGTGTTTTTTGAGAGTCGCAGAAAAAAATTGAAAAACTGGTTTTAACGATTTTGTGCTATTAGTCCATCTCTAAACAGGTAAGTCGAATTTATTTTCCGTTTTCGTTGTATCTTTTGAATTCGCCGTTTAATTCCCCATTTTGATAGTTGCCTTCGTATTGGATGCTCCCCGATTTATAGTAACACAGATAAGATCCGTTCAGAACGCCTTCCGAATAATTAAAAACATAATGTACCTGGTTTGTTTTGTAATAATAAATCAAACATTTTCCTGTAAAAGGAGTGGTTTGTTTATCCTGATAAAATATATCATCCGGAATCTGGTCTTCCGATAAGATAACTTCCCGTTTGCAGGAGGTCATTAGTATGAAAATCAGAACTGTTAAAATTAACGAGTTTTTCATGTTGTTTGTTCCAAATGTATGTTTAGGATAATCAGGAATTGCCATAGTTTTCATATCCTAACTGAATATTTAAATTGTCGAAAGTTAAAGCTGATAATTTGTACGGAAATAGTAAAACTCAGTTTTTTATTCTTGATGAAATAGCGATTTTAATTGAGGAAAGGACTAGCTGCAAGAAAAGCTTTATATCAGTAAATGTAACTGTTCAAGGTACAGCGCTTTCAGGTTTAAAAGTAGGTTTAGGTTAACTTTTTTAAATTTTGTTTGTTCTTGCAGTTGAGTTTACTAATAAATACTCCTTATATCTTAAACAAAATCTTTAATCATTGAATTATAGTAAATATGAAAAATTTAATTCCGCTCACTTTTTTGTTTTTTGTAGTGCCCTTAGTTGCTCAGGAACCACATCTTAAAAATCTCCAACAACTCACCTTTGGAGGGGATAATGCTGAGGCATATTTTAGTTTCGATGGTCAATACCTTTCTTTTCAGAGTAATAACAAGGCCTGGGGGCTGGAATGCGACCAGATATTCAATTTGGAGATTAAAAAAGCTTCAGCCGATTCAACTTATAAACCATCACTTATTAGTACAGGTAAGGGCAGAACTACCTGCAGCTATTTTATGCCCGATGATAAACATATATTATATGCTTCGACCCATAGCGGTGGAGACAAATGCCCTCCAGTTCCCGAAACTCAGGGTAAATATCTGTGGGCTGTTTATAATACCTATGATATTTATATTGCAAATCTGGAAGGGAAAATTGTAAAACAACTTACCAATACTCCTGGTTATGATGCCGAAGCTACTGTTTCGCCCAAAGGAGATAAAATTGTTTTTACCAGCGACAGAAGTGGCGACCTGGAGTTGTGGATTATGAATATTGATGGTACACACCAAAAGCAAATTACCTTTGGTTTAGGGTATGATGGGGGTGCTTTTTTCTCGCCCGATGGTAAACAACTCGTATTCAGGTCATCACGTCCAAAGACCGAAAGCGATATTAAGGAATATAAGGAATTATTGGCTCAGGGCCTGGTTGCTCCCACCAATATGGAAATTTATGTGTGCGATATTGATGGGGAAAATCTCAAACAAGTTACCAACCTGGGAAAGGCTAACTGGGCTCCTTTTTTTCATCCGTCGGGCAAAAAATTGTTTTTCGAGTAATCACCACTCCCAGAGAGGTTACGATTTTCAATTATTATGATTAATGTAGATGGTACAGGCCTTAAACAGCTTACCAATCAAAGTATTTTTAATGCATTCCCTATGTTTTCGCCCAATGGAAAAAAAATAGTATTTTCCTCAAACAGAAATAATGGCGGAACAAGGGATACCAATCTTTTTATAGCCGATTGGGTCGAATAGTTGAAAAATATCAAAAGAGAACTTATTTTAATCCTGGTACCGGAAAATGATGTTGTAGTTTATCGGACGTAAGGTTAAAATAAGTTCCATGGAAATTATATAATAAGTATTAATAATCCGGCAAAGTTTTATAACATTGCATAAACCTTGCTGAATCACTCATGCTCTCTGACGATAACTACTATTTTTCTTTAATAAGGATTGGAGACGAGAAAGCCTTTGAGCTTATTTTCAGCGGT